>NZ_JBMYAU010000116.1:0-4828 GCF_053994455.1 Nautilia sp.
CCTAACCTCGTCCCAGTGTTTGTAAAGTTCTTTTTCGCTCACCCAGTTATCAAACGGCGTAACGTTTAAGGCTTTAATATCTTCTTTGATTAATTCAAGCATTTTATCTTTCGCCCACATATTGAGCCTGTCGTCGTTAAAATTTTCAGCTTCAATTTCCGCTTTGAAGTAATCTTCGCCGAATTCTTTTATAGCTTCTGCAGCCAAATCTTTTATATATTCGCCTCTGTAGTATTCTTCTGGCCATTTAACCTCAAGCCCCAAAATCTCCCTTGCCGCAAGATATACGGAAAGCCCTAAAAGCGTAATCTGACGCCCGGCGTCGTTTACGTAATATTCGGTAACAACGTCATATCCGATATGCCTTCCGATTCTTGCAATCGCATCCCCGAACACCGCACCTCTTGCATGCCCTATATGAAGGGGGCCTGTCGGATTGGCCGAAATGTATTCAAGAAGGATTTTTTCCCTGCCGCTGCCTTTGGCAAAATTTTCTTTTTCATTTAATACTTTGTCGGCAAATTCATTTAAAAATTTATCGCTTAACGTAATGTTTACAAATCCGCTTACGGCCTCTACCTTTTCAAAATCCTCGCAATTTCCCAATGCGTCACATAAAGCTTTGGCAAATTCCTGGGGATTTTGTTTGTTCATTTTCGCATATTTGAAAATCGGCACGGCAAAATGGCCGAAATCCTTGTTTTTAGGTTTGCTCAAAGGCGGATTTTCACCCAAATGTTTTTCAAACTGCTTAGCAACTTTTTCTTTCATCAATTTCCTTTCCATTCTTTTATAAATTCTTCAATATCGTATTTGCTTCTTTTAATAAGGCTTGCAATCGCCACACTTCTTAAAAATTCTTTCGCCTCGTCAAAATCGTCGTTTATAAGCAGATAATCGTACTCGTCAATCTTTTGCATCTCCCTAAGAGCATTAAACATTCTTACCTTAAGAGACTCTTCCGTTTCAGTTCCTCTTTTTAAAAGCCTCTCTTTTAGCACTTTCTGATTCGGGGTGGTTACAAAAATACCGGTTGTAATATCCGGATACGATTTTTTTACAAGCTCATACCCCTGAACGTCTATGTCAAGAAATACAATCTGCCCTTTTTTTAGCGCTGCGTCTATCTGTCTTTTGCTCGTTCCGTAAAAATTGCCGTGAACCTCGGCCCATTCAAGAAAATATCCTTCTTCTATGTCTTTTATAAACTCTTCTTTGGTTAAAAAAAAATAATCAACCCCTTCTTTTTCACCTTCCCTGACAGGTCTCGTTGTGCTTGAAATACTGAAATACGCCTTGTCTCCGAGTTCCTCGCACACGACTCTTGCAAGAGACGTCTTACCGCTGCCGCTCGGACCCGAAACCACCAATATACTTCCGCTTTTTCCGTTCATTTTTAATCTCCGAAATCTATTGTTATTGTTACTTTTGCTTTTGCTTTTTTCAGCTCTTCCCAGTTTATATTGAGAATACTTCCGAGTGTTTTTTCTTCTATGGGTTTTTCGTTTACGAGTTCTTCAAGTTCCCTCGTCTGTTTTATTTCCGGAATTTTATCATCTATATTTATTTCTTCAATATGTTTCTCATTTTCCACATCTAATTCCTCCCTCTCTTTTTCCTGTTCTTCGTTTTCCAACTCTTCTCCCAAAACCCGGGCAAGTTCGTTTTCATCAAGATTTACAAACTCATCATGCTCTTCATTTTCCAAAACATCCTCTTTTTCCAAAATATTTTCTATATTGTAATCTTCCAGTTCTTCTCGTCCTAATTTGTCGACATCTTCCGAGATGTCCTCTACAGTTTCCTCTTCCAAACTTTCGGTCATTTCATCATTTTCCGGCAAATCTTTTTCCTCGTGCAGACTTTCAATATCTGATCCTGCAATTTCCGGTTCCGTTTTTTCATCATAAACAAGTTCGTTTTCATCAATTTCAAAACTTTCTTCAATGTCATCATCCGGGGCTTCGCTTTCCAATTCCTCCTCGCTTATTTCGAAATCTTCCTCATCAAGTCCCTCAGTCTGAGCTAATTCTTTCAAATCCTTTTCGCTTTCAAGTTCATCAAACAGCTCATCGTCAAAAGCCGGCTCTTTGGAATTATTGTCTTCAGTGTAAGTATGCTCGTCCAAAGGTTCAACATTTTCATCCGAAACATTCTCTTCATCCATATCTTCCAAATCAAAGTCAAGTTCATCTTCAAGATCCTTAAGTTCCCCTACGGAGCCGAAATCGTCTTCTAAATCCAGATCTTTTAAATCCTCCATTTCCTCATCACTGAAGTTTTCCGAAGTTTTATAATCTTCATCCGAAGAGATCATAGGAAGTTTTTCCAACAGTTCCATTAAATCGGTCGGTAAAAAAGGTTTTGTCAGATACTCGTCAAAACCTAAAATTTTTTCATCGTTTTTAGAAACTATCAATACGAATTTTGCATTACCGTAAACATTTTTCAGATTTTTAAACAGTTCTTCGGTATATTGGTCTTTATCTAAAAAAACTGCGTCGTACTCTCCCTCCGGCAGATTATCGGGAAGGCCTATGTCAACCTCATCACCTTTCTTTTCCGCACTTAAAACAAACAGTTTTTCAATCGTGGCATTTGACGTAATTAAAAGAATTTTCATGTTTAACCCCGTTTTTTACTATAATTATAATAAAAAAGGCGCCGAATTGAAAAAAATATTGTTTTTAATTTTAGCAATAGCCCTGTTTGCGGAAAATGAAGTGTTTTTTATGCCGTATAACGGAAAAACGGCGGAAAAAAAACTTTTTTATTTATTTACACATGCAAAAAAAACCATAAAAATATGTATGTACACGTTTACTAACAAAAAACTGGCACGTGCACTAAAAATCTCCGCAAAAAAAGGCGTTAAAATAACCCTGATAGCGGACAAAAAAGAAGCGAAATACAGATATTCGGCAATTCCCAATTTAGCCCTTATTAAAAATTTTGATGTTTATCTTCTTTCAGGCCGAAAATACAAAGACGGTTCCAAAGCAAAAATGCACGTAAAACTTGCCATTGTGGACGATAAATATTTAATTACCGGAAGCGCCAACTACTCCTACAGCGCCTTTTATAAAAATTACGAATATATTTTAATAAGCAAAGAAACAGGACTGATAAAAAAATTCAATAAATTTTTTAAACGATTAAAAAAAGAGTCAAAAAAATACAGACTCAGCCGATAAATGAAAACACCAAATCAAAAACATTTTGCATTTCAGCCGAAAACAGCTGCATAAGGGATGCAATAATCGCTATAAGAACGATAAACGCTATTGTTATTTTTATGGGAAAACCGACTACGAGAAGGTTGAACTGGGGCATGGTTTTCATAATCATCCCGAATATTATATCCCCCATCAAAGAAACGGCTATTATAGGAAAGGCTATTGCGACGCCTAAAAGAAAATACTTACCCATATAACTGATAAAATATTCATATACGTTGTGATAACTGAAAAATTTCCCGAACGGAAGCATCGAAAGTGTTTTGTTTAAAAAAAGAATTTCAAAATGGTCCCCTCCGAAACTCAAAAATATTAAAATTGCGACCCATGTAAAAAACTGCGAAATAATAGTGGTCTGAACACCGGCGTTTGGATCCATTACATTTGCTAAAGTAAATCCCATTACAAAACTTATCTGCTCTCCGGCGTATTTTAAAATATCAAACACTATCTGAAGCGCCGTTCCTACAAAAAACGCAAAAGCCGCTTCGTTAAAAACGCTCAGCAATACAGTAGCGGCATTGATTTCATAAGCGAATTTAGGCGTAACGGGAAACAAAAGGATTGACAGCCAAAAAGCGAAAGCCGCTTTTACACTCACAGGGACGGCAGTATAGTTAAAAAAGGGCAAAAACGCCAAAAAAGAAGCTATTCTTACAAAAAGTAAAAGATAAGTCACTACGTTTACGGGTGTGAGATAATTAATTATCTCCATTTGTTTCTGCCAGTTTCTTGTTTTTAAGCTCAAGCACCCTGTCAAATTTACCGGCAATATCCGTATCGTGCGTAACGGTAATCAGTGCCGCTTCGTTATTGTTGCAGTACTCTTTTAAAACATCTATAACCTCATAAGCGTTAGCTTTATCAAGATTACCGGTCGGCTCGTCGGCAAATATTATTTTCGGTTTTTTAGTAAGCACTCTGGCGATACTTACCCTCTGCTGCTGTCCTCCGCTTAAAGTCTGTATATTTTGATTGATAACATCTTTTATTCCGAGCCTTTCAAGCAGTTCGTAATCAACACTCTCGCCGCTTAAAAGGGCTGCGGCCTGCAAATTTTCAAGGGCAGTAAAGGTGTTGAAAAGATAATGAAACTGAAAAATAATTCCTATTTCCTTTTTTCTGATTTCTATTAAATCTTTTTCTTTTAAAGAGTAAATATTCTTACTGTTTATAAAAACCTCACCCTTTTGAGGTTTTAAAAAAGTGGACAATATATGCAAAAGCGTCGATTTTCCGCTTCCGCTGCTTCCGACTATCGCTATTTTTTCTTTAGGTTTAAGTTCCAAATTTACATTTTCAAAAAGCAGATAATCAAACGAATGGGTAAGGTTTACAGCTTTTAACATACCGGCCTTTTTTGAGAATTATAGCAAAAGTTTATAATACTGATCTTTAATGTTGTTAAGTTTTTGAGGTTATTAAGCTTATTGGTGTATTAGAATATTGAAAAATGCGTGTATTTATATAACCCAAATTGCTAGTTAAATAAGGAATAAAAATTGTTAGAGCTCCATAAAAAGCTTTGGGAGGTTTTTATGGAGCAAAGAATTATAACAATTTTTTATTTAATTGACGAATATTTAAAAGCA
>NZ_JBMYAU010000117.1:0-10435 GCF_053994455.1 Nautilia sp.
AAATATTCCTCAATAAGATTTCTTGCGGTTTCGGGATCTTTTACCTCATTCATTCTGCTTCTGAACTCACTCGCCTTTGCAATGCCTTTTGAATACGCGTGGGCGTGTTTTCTAAAAAGTATCACGCCGTATTCGCCGTACCAGTAAACCATCTGGTTGAAATGTTCGAGTATAACTTCTTTTTTCTGCTGCGTTGTAATTGCGCCTTTTTGTTTCATTTCAAGAAAAATCCAGGGTTTTCCCACCGCTCCCCTTCCTATTGAAACACCGCTTGCACCCGTATAGTCAAGCACAAATTTCGCCTTTTCATAATCGGTTATGTCGCCGTTTGCTATTACGGGAATGTTTACGGCCCGTACGCCCTTTTTGATTTCGTCGTAATCGGCTTTGCCCTTGTACATCTGTTTGACGCTCCTGCCGTGTATCGTTAAAAACACAACCCCTAAATCTTCAAGCAGTTTAGCCCTCTCCTCCACCACGCTTTTGTCAAATCCTATACGCATTTTTGCGCTTACCGGTTTTTTAGAGGTTTTTACGACGGCGCTGACGAGTTCTTTTAGAAAATCCCTGTTTTCGTCTTTAAGCAAAACCCCTCCGAAACCACTGCGTCTTGCTTTGTTTACGGGACAGCCGAGATTTATGTCTATTCCGTCTATCCATTCGGTTTCATTTATAATTTCTGCTGTTTTAACCGCGTTTTCGGCGTTGTTTGCGGCAATCTGTACAAAATAGGGTTTCTCAAGAGGGGACTTTTCCATCATTTTTTTTGTTTTTTCGTTGTGGTAAGCGACAGCGTTTACGTTTATCATTTCTGAAAAAGTCATATTGCATTCGAATTTTTTGACAACGCTTCTGAACGGTAGATCGGTATAGCCGGCAAGGGGTGCTAAGAAGAAATAGGGAGGATCAGATCTCAGAATCGATATATTCGTCAATATCCGCCTTTATTCCGGCTTCACGGAGTTTTAAAAAGAATTCGAAGAATTTAAGATAGTTTTCCTCGATTATCTCCTTTGCCCTTTCAATATGTTCGTATTTCAAGGCGAGATAAGCGCTTGCCCATTTTAAAGGCTTTACAATTTCAAATTCCCTGTCCGGATCAAGTGTTTGATGAATGCTTTTGGCTATTTCGATTTCTTCTTTAGGAGTAAGCTGCGCTTTTTCGAGTAAAAATTTTACATCCGGATCTTTTAAATGTGCTTTTATAATTTCAAAGTCGATTTCGTAGTTATATTTTAAAATTTCACCGACACTTGCGTTTTTTGCGTATATTTTAAAAGCCAGTTTTTTAAGCTCTTCGTTTTTGTATTTTTTCAAAACCTCTTTTGCGAAATTTTCCTCTTTTTTCAGTCTGTTTTTTATATTTTGTATAAACCACGGGTTGTTTTCGCTTAATTTGTATTTGCTGATTTCTATCACCTCACCGTTAAGGAGTTTTTCAATGTCTTCCAAAAATTCGAATTTTTCACATTTTTTAGGTTCTATTTTAAGACCTTTTATATTGTTTACGAAATTGTTGCAGTTTTTTAAAATTTTCACCTCTTTTTTTAGAGGCTCTTTGTAAAGTATTCTGTTTTTAATGTTGGTTATTAAAGTTTCTATGTCTTTTTGAATGTTTTTTTTATAAAAATACTCTTTTATGTTTAATACACCGAAAAATACAATGGAAAAAATAAAAAATATACCGAGAAAAACCGCGGTCCATACCGCATTCGGGAGAGTCAGGTTGATTCCGAGCAGGCTGAAGGTGGTGGCGCTGTTTTCTTCCATATAGACAAGCAGGGTTATTAAAGCTATTAAAATAATGCTAAAAAGGGTATATTTTTTCATTTTTTGTTATTTTCCTTCTTTTTCAATTATCTCTCTGCATATTATACAATATTTTGCATACGGTTTGATTTTAAGTCTCGCTTCCTGAATAGGATCTTCGCACATTTCGCAGATTCCGTATGTTCCTTCTTCTATTTTCTTCAGTGCGTCGTTTATTTCTTCAAGCTCTTTTTTCTGGTTGATGTATATCTGATAATCCCTTCCGCTGTCCATGCTTGCGGCTGCAAAATCAGCTTCGTCGTTTATTTCGCATTTGTTTATGTCTTTTATTTCGTTTGAAAGACTGTTTAATATTTTTTCGAGTTCCGCTTTTCTTAGAAGCAGCATTTCCTTGTATAAGTGATACTTTTGCATGTTCATTCCTTCTCCTTTATTTGTGGTACGGATGGTTGTTTTTTATGCTTAGTGCCCTGAATATTTGTTCGAATAACACTATTTTTGCAATTTTATGGCTCATTGTAAGAGGACTCAGCGAAATGTTGAGCCCTTTTTTTTTGAATTCGTCATCAAAGCCCCAAGCACCTGCTATAAAAAAATTTATTTTAGAGTGCTCGAAAATATTTGCAAATTCACAAGAGTCCATTAATTTCCCCTCAGGGGTTAATATAACGTTATATCCGTCATTAACATATTTTGCAAATATTTTCGAATACTCTGATTTGGGGTTTTCTGATTTGGCAAGTTTATTAGAGTATAAAGTGCGGTTTTTAACATCGGCGAAAGGTTTTGACTTTTTTATGAATTCTTTTATTTCATTTTGAAAATCTTCTTTTTTCTCAATCGAGAAGACGTTAACCTGCATATATCGCTTCCTATCACTTTAAATTTTGACGGAATTTTATCATAAATTTTAACGCCTCCGATAACGGCTACGGGAAAATGTGAAATTTTTATTAAATCCATAACTTTTTCTTCTAAGATGTTGTCTGTACGTTTTGTGGAAGTGGGGCGGTACGCGCCGAGCCCTATGTAGCTAAGGGGCAGTTTGTTCGCTTCAAGTATTTCTTCTCTGTTGTGGGTGGAAAGACCAATTATGAATTGAGAATTGAGAATTGAGAATTGAGAGTTTTGATTCATAAACCGGGAATTGTTTTTAATAATTTTAAATTCTCCATTCTCCATTCTCCATTCTCCATTTTTTATGGCGTATATTATTTCAAAAGCAGATAAATTGTAGGTATCACATAATTTTTTGAGGTCTTCCTGACCGATGTGAATGCCGTCGCAGTAAGGGAGAAGTTCGACCGTGTCGTTAATTATTAAAGGTTTTTTCCAGTGTTTTTTTATTTCGAAAAGGCGTTCTTTTTTTTCTTCGAGTGAAGAGTTTTTATCCCTGTACTGAAGTATTTCGGCTTTCAGGCCTTTTGCCGTTTTGCAGAAATCTTTAATTGAAATACCGTATTTTTTTAAAGTGTCCCGGTCAAGAAGAGCGTATATTGCCACGGATTGCCTTTTTGGCGAATTATATTAAAAAGTTGTGAAGTTGTGAAGCGGAAAAAAGGAATTATCCGGCTTTTTTAAGCGTGTATTTTAACAGGTTGCCGATAGTGTTTTTAAGTTCGTCTCTTTTTACTACCATATCTATAAGGCCGTGTTCAAGCAGAAATTCGGCCCTTTGAAAGCCGTCGGGCAGATCTTCTCCTATTGTCTGTTTGATAACCCTCGGTCCCGCAAATCCTATAATGGCGCCCGGTTCGGCTATGATGAAATCGCCCAAAAACGCAAAAGACGCGCTTACACCTCCGAACGTCGGATCGGTAAGAACCGAAATATAAGGCAGGTTGTGTTCGGCCAAACTTGCAAGCGCCGCCGAGGTTTTTGCCATCTGCATTAAAGAAAACGTACTCTCCTGCATCCTTGCTCCGCCGGAGGTGGATACGATGACGACGCCCTGGTTTTTTTGGGTGGCCCTGTTTACGGCTCTTACAATCTTTTCGCCTTCCACGCTTCCGAGACTTCCGCCCATAAAAGCGAAATCGAAAACAACCAGCTGGGCAGGTATTCCGTTTATTTTGCATTCACCGCTTATTACGGAAGATTTTCTGCCCGTTTTTTTATAGTTTTCTTCGATTCTTTTTTTATAGCTTTTTTTGTCCACGAAATTTAAAGGATCGTTAGGTTCGAGATCTTTATCGAATTCGACAAAAGTGTTTTCATCCGCCAGCAGGTCTATCCTGTCGAGCGCGCTCATTCTGAAGTGATATTCGCATTTAGGGCATGTGTTAAATTCCTTTTGAACCTCTTTGTAAAAACTAATCGCGCCGCAGGCGGGACATTTAATCCACGTTGTGGTTTTTTCCTGTTTTACAGGCTGAGGTTTTTTAAATTTTTTTAAAAATTCGCTGAATCCCATATTTATTCCTTTATTATACTCAAAACTTCCTCTAAATCTTCTTTTTTAGGGCTCATAAGTATCAAATCGTTTTCAAAATGCCAGTGGCATTCGCTGTTGTAAAATTTGGCGGCCGCAATGTCAAATTCTCTTATTTCGCCTTTGTAAATCACCGCTTTTGCGAATTCCCCGTAACAAAGAGAGAGACTCAGCGCCCCGGGCGCTCTGAATTTCAGTCCGTGGGTACACAGTTTGTATACCATATCCGGATTTTTGTACGCTTTTTCGAAGATGATTACGTCGTGCCTGTAATTTGCCGCAAACGGTTTTCTAAACAGGTTGTCAAATCTTTTTCCGTATTTGTCTTTTACGAAATAATCCCCGTTGCTTAAATTTACCACGACAGCCGCTTCGTTTTCGAGATATACGCTGCATCCGAAATAGGGTATATGGTTTGAAACGTTGTAACTTCCGTCAATAGGGTCGATAATTATTTTTTTGTTTTTTCCGTTGTCTATAAAACCGCTTTCCTCACTTAAGATGTTTCCGTAATCGCTGAGGGCTTTTATAAAAATTTTTTCGGCTATGAGATCTATGTTTAAGCTTCTGTCTCCGCCGAACCCTATACCTTTTTCTTCAAAAATATTTTCTTCTTCGTGCAGAGCCCTTATAATTTTCAGGCTTGCACATAACGTTGCGTCTATGAAACTCATTTTTTCTCTCCGAGAGTGGTCCAGTTTATTTTGTTGAAATTACTGTCGTATACGCTCGGTGTTCCTCTTGCCCCGAGCTCCTCAACGGCTTTTTTTGAATTTTCAAGCATTTTGTCGAATTTGGCTTTTTCCTCTTTTGTAGGATGGTAGTTTTTCCATTTGTTGCCGCCTCCGAGAACTTCTCTGAACCTTTCGGCTTTTTCGGTGTCCGTTTTACCGGCTAAAATATAATAACTCATCGCTTTTGCGTCTTTGTGAAAGGAGAGAGGAAACAAAATTACGTGAACTTTATAGTTTTTTTCAAGGTTGTCTTTTGTTTTGGCTTCCATCATCCTGCAAAAAGGGCATTCCGGATCCGTTACAAGATAAATTTCTTTGCTGCCTTTTCCGAACGTGAAAACCACTCCGTTTTGTACCGTTTTTTTATTTACGGGAAAATTACCGCTAAGAGGTTGACCGTTTTTATTATTTAATACGTTTCCGAGTATAGTATATTTTTTATCTTTGGTAATGTATATGTTTCCGGCACCTCTCGGTGTTTTGATGTTTATAATATAAAAACCGTCTTTGAAAACCCCCCTTACTTTTACTATGCCTTTTTTAATATCCTGGGACAATTTCGGATAAATAAGACTTGATTTTAACACATCATTTAATTCTTTTTGAGAAAGCAGCTTGTCGCTTGCAAACAGGCTTGCCGCAACACTTAAACCTAAAATTAATTTTTTCATTAAATCTCCTTGAGTTTTTTTAATATTTTTTCAACTTTCGCTTTCGGATTTTTATCTTTGTAAACAGGTCTTCCCACCACTATAAAATCCGCTTTTTGCTCTTTTGCGAGATTAAGATCCGCAACCCTCGCCTGATCGCCGGCGTCTTCCCCGAACGGTCTTATGCCGGGGGTTAAAGTTATAAATTTTTCATCTGTAATGTCTTTTATCATTTTGCTTTCATACGCAGAGCACACAACTCCGTCAAGCCCGGCTTCGTAAGAGAGTTTTGCAAACTCTTTCGCCTTGTTTTCAATGCCCTCGCCGTAGATTTTTTTAAACTCTCCTTCACTAAAGCTTGTAAGAGCCGTAACCGCTAATACCAGGGGTCTTTTTTCAAATTTTTCAAGCCTTTGCATAACCGTTTTTAAGGCGCTCTCACCTGCACTTGCGTGTACATTAAACATATCCACGCCCAGGTTTGCAATCTCTTCCGCAGCGTCCGCCATTGTGTTCGGAATGTCGTAGAGTTTGAGATCCAGAAAAACATTATATCCCATTAACTTTAATTCTTTTATAAATCCGTTCCCGTCTCTTATATAGCTTCTAAAACCCACTTTAAGCCAGAGCTCATCGGCATATTCTTTTAATTCGTTTGCAAGTTTTAAATTTTCCTCTTTACTCGGATTATCCAAAGCGATACATAATTTAATCACATTTTCCATTCTATTCTCCGTTATTTATCCACTTTGGGCAGGGTTATTCCCTGCTGACCGTGGTATTTTCCGTTTTTGTCCGCATAACTCGTTTCGCAGATACCGTCATCCGCCCCTAAGAATATTAACTGTGCGATTCCCTCGTTTGCGTAAATTTTAGCCGGAAGGGGGGTCGTGTTTGAAATTTCTATCGTAATGTGACCCTCCCATTCGGGCTCTATCGGTGTTACGTTTACGATTATGCCGCATCTTGCGTATGTGCTTTTGCCGACACAGATTGCAAGGACGTCGCGGGGCATTTTAAAGTATTCCACACTCCTGCAAAGGGCGAAAGAGTTAGGAGGGATTATGCAGTCCCCTTTTATGTTTACGACGTTTCTTTCATCGAAGTTTTTGGGATCCACTACGGTGGAGTTTATATTCGTAAATACCATAAATTCGTCACTGACCCTTATATCGTATCCGTAAGAGCTCACCCCGTAGCTTATCGTTCCCTTTCTTACCTGTTTTTCTTCAAAAGGGTATATCATACCGAAATTTTTAGCCATGTTTCTAATCCAGTTGTCGGATTTGACACCCATATTTTGCCTTTGTTTTTGTATTTGATAGTTGCTATGTCACCATATATTCAGCTTTGCATTTATTTAAAATTGTATCAAATTTATGTTATTATTTTAAAATATAAAAGAGTAAATGTGAAAAAGTTTGTTCTTTTAGCGGTGGTTTCGGTTTTATTTTTTGAGGCGAGGTACCCTAATGAATATAGAATATAGTTATCTTAAAGGATGTGTGGCCGGTAAAAATGGGACGGAAAATTACTGTATATGCACCTTAAACGCTATAGAAAACAGATACGGTTTAGGTGAATGAAAGATAGAGACAAAGCCAGGAAAATGATTAATTACGCTGTAACCCAGTGTTTAAACAAATTTAAAAAATAAGGAGTATAAATGGACTTGAAAGATATTAAAAAACTTCTTGAGGCATTTGATAAATCGACCGCAAGTGTGCTCGAATATGAAAATGAGGAATTCAGAATCTATTTGGACAAATCTGCGAGTGTTCCGGCCGCCGTTCAGGTTAACCAGGTTCCTCAGCAGCAAACGGCGCCGCAGGCTGTTTTATCCGCCGCACCTGCCGCAGGCGAAAATGTTGAAAACAAAGTCGAATGTGAAGAGGGGGAGCTTATAACCTCTCCTATGGTGGGAACTTTTTACCAGGCTCCGAGTCCGGATTCGCCTCCGTATGTAAAAGTGGGAGACAGGGTTAAAAAAGGGCAGACTTTATGTATTATCGAAGCTATGAAAATAATGAACGAACTTGAAGCAGAGTTTGACTGCGAAATTCTTGAAATTTTGGTTGAGGACGGTCAGCCCGTTGAATTCGATACGCCTCTTTTCAGGGTAAAAAGGGTATAAATGAAAAGAATTTTAATAGCAAACAGAGGGGAGATAGCCCTCAGGGCCATAAGGGCAATACATAAAGTTAACAAAGAAGCCGTATGTGTGTATTCCAAAGCCGACAGGGATGCCGTTTATTTGAAGTTTGCGGACGGCGCGGTATGTGTGGGGCCTGAGAGAAGCAATGAAAGCTATCTGAACATTCCCGCGATTATAACCGCTGCGGAAATGACTGAATGTGACGCTATTTTCCCGGGATACGGGTTTTTAAGCGAAAACCAGACGTTTGTTGAGGTCTGTAAGGCGCATAATATATCATTTATAGGGCCTTCTCTTGAAGTAATGGAGCTTATGGCGGACAAATCTAAAGCCAAGGAAGTTATGAAAAAAGCGGGGGTTCCCGTAATTCCCGGAAGCGAAGGGGCGATAAATTCGGTTGAAGAAGCGAAAAAAGTGGCGCGTGAGATAGGATATCCCGTAATTTTGAAAGCCGCAAGCGGCGGCGGCGGAAGAGGAATGAGGGTTGTTGAAGACGAAAGTTATATCGAAAACGCATTTCTTGCCGCAAGCAGCGAAGCCCAGAGCGCATTCGGGGATCCTACTATTTATATGGAAAAGTATATTGAAAAACCGCGTCATGTCGAAGTGCAGATTTTAGGGGACAAACACGGAAACGTAATTCACCTCGGTGAGAGGGACTGTTCGCTTCAGAGAAGACATCAGAAACTTATAGAAGAATCGCCCGCGAATATTTTAGATGAAGAAACAAGAAAAAAACTGCATCAAACGGCTGTAAAAGCCGCCAGGGCAATCGGTTATTACAGTGCCGGAACGATAGAGTTTTTGGTGGATAAAAACCTGAATTTTTATTTTATGGAAATGAACACGAGACTTCAGGTTGAACATCCCGTAAGCGAAATGGTTACCGGAATCGACTTGGTTGAATGGATGCTAAGGGTAGAGGAGGGTGAGAGAATTCCTTCTCAGGAAGAGGTTGAAATCAAAGGGCACGCAATTGAGTGCAGAATCTTAGCCGAGGATCCTGAAAAATTTATTCCGAGCCCCGGAAAAATCCAAAAACTTTACATCCCCGGAGGCAAAGACGTAAGGGTTGACACGCACGTATATGCCGGATATGTAATTCCCCAGTATTACGACAGTCTTATTGCCAAAGTGATTACATGGGGAAAAGACAGAAACGAAGCCATTACAGTTATGAAAGAGGCTTTAAAGGAGTTTCAGGTAAGCGGAATTAAAACATCGATTCCTTTCCATCTTAAAATGCTGGAAAACGAAGATTTTATAAACAATGACTACGATACCAAATATCTCGAAGCTAAGGGATTAGTTTAAAATTTTTAATCCCCCCTTTCAAGTCCCCGATTTTGAGGACGTTTTTTACCATTCCTTTAAGGGTTACCCAGTTTTTCGGTTCTATTACCAGATACAATATGCCTTTGTCTCCCGCAAAAACTTTGTTATAAAGGTTGGCTTTTATATATACGCCTTTTGTGTTGTCGAATGTATTTTTTATTTTTTTAAGTTCTTTTCCCTTGGGGAACGTTACATCCACCCTTCCGTCCGTTTTTCTTCCCCCTAATGCATAAAACGTATAGAGTTTTTTTCCTGGGTTTTTTTTCAGGTAATAAGGAAGGTTGAAATAGAGGCTTAAAACATCGTCCGGAGTGTAATATTTCAAATCCTCTTCTCCTTCAAGGTGAGAGTTTTTGTATCGGAGCCGGTGTATTTTTTTATTTTTATGATCAAAAAGATATATTCTTTTATATACGTCTTTTCCCTTTTTTCTAAACGATATGTAAGCGGTGGGTATGAGCAGGCGATTTTTTATTATTCCGTAACTTGTGTATTTTTGCACCATGTGTTTAGAAAGTACTGCCGCAAGACCTTTCGCTTTTGAAACCGTTACTATTTTATATGTTGTTTTGTTGTTTTCGTAAACGCCCTTCGCTTCGGCAATTGTACCGAACCATCCGTATTTTGCGTAATATTCGGCCGTCATTGTTTTGGCGTTAAGCAAAACAAATAAAAACAATGCTATAAGCACCCTCATAAAAAGCCTTCTATGATTATTTTTAAGAAATTTTATCAAAAAAAGTAGAATTTCATTAAGCCTGTATAAAAAGCAAAGTAAAGAGCTTGGCAGAAAGAATAGGCATAACTTTACATCTTGGAGCATATTCTAAGGCAGTAAGCCTGAATAGAAGGAAAGGAGTAAAAAAATGAAAAATCCTAAAAGATTAAATATCGGAATTGATGTAAGTAAATTAAAATTGGACGTATGTCTTCTTGACGGAAACAAAAAAGAGCTTGAATATTTGCAAATATTTAATAAAGAAAATTCAATAAAAGATTTTATTTTATATTTGAATGAAAATTATAAAGGTTATGAATTCTATTTTGGATATGAAGCTACTAACTCATATATGAGAACTCTCCAAAAAATTTTAGCTGAAAATAAATATAAACATTTAATGATAAATCCTCACACATTACACCATTATTTTAAATATATCGGATTAAAAGAAAAAACCGATAAAAGCGACAGTTACGGAATTGCATTATTTATATCTGAAAAAAACGATGAAGATTTTGACGATAAAATAAATTATGAGTTAAAAAACAAATATCAGGATTATGTAACTACAATAGAGCTTTTAACTAAAATGAAAACTCAATTAAAAAATCTAAAAAATTCAAAAAATAATTTATTTAA
>NZ_JBMYAU010000118.1:0-3137 GCF_053994455.1 Nautilia sp.
ATCCCCTTTTACTTTTTTTTTGTTAAAATTTCAAAAACTCCAAGGAGCCGAATTGAGAAAAATATTTATCGCATTTGTAATAATCACTTCGTTATTCGCCGAAAATCAGCAGACAAGACTCGCCGCATACGAAAAATTCGTAAAAGTGGTCAATATGATCGAGGCTTATTATGTCGACGACATTAACACCACCACCATAATAAACAAAGCCCTTAAGGGTCTTTTGCCGGAGCTTGACGCCCATTCAAGCTATCTCGATAAAAAAGCCTACAAGGAATTAAAAGTTCAAACGAGCGGTGAATTCGGGGGTCTGGGTATTGTTGTAGGAATGAGAAGCGGTGTTTTAACCGTAATTTCGCCAATCGACGACACACCTGCATACAAAGCGGGCATCAAAGCGGGTGACATCATTCTTAAAATCAACGACAAAGCTACTATAGATATGACGCTTGACGAGGCTGTTAATCTTATGAGGGGAAAACCCGGAACGAAAATCACCCTTACGATTGTCAGAAAAGGCCAAAAACCTTTTGAGGTGGTAATAACAAGGGGGATTATCAAAATAGAATCCGTAAAAGCCAAAAATTTGGAAAACTACCCGCAGATAGAATATATAAGAATATCATCATTTGACAAAAACGTGGTTCCCAAACTCAAAAAAATTCTCCCTCAACTTAAAAAAGACGGCAAAAAGGGGATTATAATAGACTTAAGAAACAACCCCGGAGGACTTTTGAACCAGGCGGTCGGAACGCTTGATCTGTTTATAGATAAAGGCGTACTCGTATCGCAAAAAGGAAGGGTTAAAAGCGAAAACGAAGTCTACTACGCCCACAGTGCGGGAACATATAAAAACATCCCTATAGTGGTGTTAGTCAACGGCGGAAGCGCAAGTGCGAGCGAAATAGTAAGCGGCGGCCTTCAGGATCACAGACGGGCGGTAATAGTTGGGGAAAAAACGTTCGGAAAAGGAAGCGTTCAGGCGATTCTGCCCGTTAATAAAAACGAGGCTATAAGACTGACCGTCGCAAGATATTACCTGCCGAGCGGAAGGACAATACAGGCTAAGGGGGTCACACCGGATATAATAGTACATCCCGGAAAAGTCGAAGAGAAAAACTTGACAGAAGCGGAAATTAAAGAAGCCAACCTTAAAGCCCATTTAAAAGCGGAACTTAAAAAAATAAACAAGAAAAAAATTAAAAAAGAAAACAAAAACATACAAAAAATTGACGGCGATTTGCAGCTGCTTACAGGTGCGAACATATTAAAAGCGTTAATCATAAGCAAAGGAGCAAAATGAAACTCTTATATGAAGGCAAGGCAAAAAGAATATACGAAACGGACAAACCAAATGAGGTAATCTGTGAATTCAAAGATTCTTTAACAGCGTTTAACGGTGAAAAAGCGGATGAAGAAAGCGGCAAAGGCGCCCTTAACTGCGCCATTACAACGCTTATTTTCGAAGCGCTTGAAAAAGAAGGCATACCCACACACCTAATCAGACAGATAGACGAAACTAAACAGCTCGTTAAAAAGGTCGATATTATCTTAATAGAAGTTGTGGTAAGAAACATTGCGGCGGGATCTCTTGCAAAAAGACTGGGCTTAAAAGAAGGAACAAAACTTCCTTTTACGATAGTGGAATTTTATTACAAAAACGACGAATTAAACGACCCGTTAATAAATGATGATCATGCAATGGTACTTGAACTTGTTAAAGACAGAAAAGAACTTGATTTATTAAGAGAATACGGGCTTAAAGTGAATGAATTTTTAAGTAGTTTTTTTGACAAAGTGGGCTTAACTTTGGTAGACTTTAAAATCGAATTCGGAAGGGACGAAAACGGAAACATCATCTTAGCCGATGAAATCACGCCCGATTCTTGCCGGCTATGGGATAAAGAAACAGGTAAAAAACTTGACAAAGATCTTTTCAGATTTAATTTAGGAAACATAAAAGAAGCATATACGGAAGTACTAAACAGATTAAAGGAAGTAAAATGATAGTTGCTGTAAACGTTCACTTAAAAAAAGGTGTTCTTGATCCTCAGGGAAAAGCGGTTCATCATGCACTCGAAACATTGGGTTTTAAAAATGTAAACGGTGTGAGGGTAGGAAAACAGATACTGCTTGAAATAGATACCGACGACAAAGAAGAAGCGATTAAAACGGCCGAAAAAGCCGCAAACGAACTGTTGGCCAATCCTGTCATTGAAAACTATGAAATAGAGGTAAAATAATGAAAGTAACGGTTATCGTCTTCCCGGGCACTAACTGTGACAGGGACACGAAATGGGCATTTGAAAAAATCGGCGCCGAGGTTGAATTCGTATGGCATAACGAACACGACTTGAAAAACCCCGATTTGGTGGTACTGCCCGGCGGTTTCAGCTACGGGGATTATTTAAGAAGCGGTGCAATCGCCAGATTTTCCCCCGTAATGCGTGAGGTAAAGGAATTTGCCGATAAAGGCGGATATGTTTTGGGAATATGCAACGGTTTTCAGATTCTTTTAGAATCGCACCTGCTTCCCGGCGGAATGACAAGAAACGAAAACCTCCATTTTATATCCAAATTTCACCATCTGAAAGTAGTGGACAATAACAATAAATTTTTACAGAACCTAAAGAAGGGCGATATCGTCAACATTCCAATCGCACATGCCGAAGGTAACTATAAAGTAGATGAAGACACACTTAAAAAGATGTATGACAACGGACAGGTTATTTTAAAATACTGCGATGCCGAAGGAAACGAATTAAACCCTAACGGCAGCATTGATGCGATAGCCGGAATATGCAACGAAAACAAAAACGTATTCGGACTTATGCCTCATCCCGAAAGGGCGATGGAAAGTCTGCTCGGCGGCAGTGACGGAATAAAAATGATTGAAGGATTCGTTAAGTGAAAAAATTTTTATTTTTTTTAATTATTCCCGTTTTCGTATTAGCTTATAAAGTCGATATACAAAAATGGGGGAATAAAGACACCTTTTACGGTTTTTTAAAACAAAATTCGCTGCCTCTTAGCATTTATTACAACCTGCCACCGGACATAAAAAGATACGTCAGATCAATCCCGAAAGGTGAAAGTATTTTCATTTTAAGGGACAACAACGTAATAAAACAGGCTTT
>NZ_JBMYAU010000119.1:0-10764 GCF_053994455.1 Nautilia sp.
AAAATACAATACTAAAAACCCTCATATCAAATACAAAAGGCATGGCCTGAAAGGCTGAAACCGCCATAAGCGCAAACGAAAAAAGCACGGCTCCTATGTAATAGCCCCTCTCGCTTGTTATGGCAAAAAGATAATTGTCCGTATTTTTTTCAATTTTTGAAATTTTTGTGATATTGTAAACGGCAAAAGCCGTTATTGCAATACTTGTAAACAGTAATAAATAATAAAGTGTCATGTCAATACCTCTGCTTTGTTTTTTCCAGTTTCTTTTGCTTTGTATAAAGCTTTGTCGGCTTTTTTGAAAAGCTCTTTTATATCTTCTTTTGAAGAAATAAAAGAACAGCTTACACCAAAACTGCACGTTACTTTTTCCACTTCCATAAAATTACTTTTTTCAATGGCATTTCTAAGGTTTTCTGCTATTTTTGCGGCGGTTGTGCAATTTTCCACGTTGTTGGGAATAATTAAAAACTCCTCCCCTCCCCATCTTATGAAATAGTCGTCTTTTCTCAGGTTTTCTTTTACTATTTCCGATAAGATCTGCAAAACGATATCCCCGGCAAGATGTCCGTACGTGTCGTTTATATGTTTAAAATCGTCAACGTCAAACAGTATGAAACAGACGTTTTTGTTGATGAGTTTGTTTGTAAGCAGATTCAGATATTTTCTGTTGTAGGTTTTTGTAAGGTCGTCGGTGTAAATTTTTTCGTTTATTTCTGATATGTTTTTAAAAGTGATGATTTTATGGGTGCTGTCCGCTTTTTTATAAGAAATTTCGTATGTTCTTTGTGTATTGCCGATTTCGACGTTTACTACTGTCGGTTTGTCATCAAAGATAATATCGGTTTTTAAAAACTCCTCCAAATCGTCAAGTGTTTTAAAATCGCCGAACTCTTTGATAAAAGCGCTGTTTTTTAATTTTATGTCATTGTCTTTGGCAAGTATTACTGCATCGTTTTGTTCTTCGAAGAGTTTTTTTAAAAGCTGAAGGTTTTCCTGGGCGTCTTTTTTGTGTTTAATTATTTCCGCCAAAAAATTCAGTTTTTGGTAAAGCTTTTTTTTATCAATGGGTTTTGTAATATATCCTTCAACACCCAAATCGATGGCTCTTTTTAAAAAATCTATATCGGTAAAGGCGGTAAGGAGTAATATGTATGCGTCGGAATTCAGTGTTTTTATGTTTTTTGTCATTTCAAGCCCGTCCATTACCGGCATTTTTATATCCGAAAGTACAATGTCCGGTTTGTATTTTTCATATAAAATGCAGCCTTCTTCACCGTTTTTTGCAATTAAAACGTTTTTAAATATTTTATTTAAAATAAGCAAAAAACTCTCTCTTACGTTTTCATCGTCTTCAACATAAAGACAGGTAAGGTTTTTCAGATAAGGATTGGGTTTGATTTTCATTTGAAACCTTTTTATGTTTCATAGTATTTTATATTATTTTCTTTCAATTTTGTCTTAAACCATTCGAAAATTTCTTTTGCATCTTTACCGGCAAATGAAATTTCACTTGTATAATCAAGTTTGGGTAAAGTTGAAAATTCAACATATACCGGTATTTTATCCATTATTTCAAGCATTTCGGACTCTTTTGCGTAAGCAATCAAGGTAAATCTTTCTTTTTTTTCCTTTTTTGGAAGAAACTTTTTAACCGCCTCTTCCGTCATAGGATGTGCCATTTGGGGAAAGCCGGGCATAAAGAAAAACTTTTCATCTATATAAAACCCGGGATAACCGTTAACGGGATTGTTTCTTAAAGGTTTGGCGTTTTTAGGCCAGTAAGCGAGCAGGTATTTTTTTGTGTTGTCTTCATTTGGAAATTTATCGTCGATTATTTTTTTAAACTCTTCGTTAAATTCCATTTTACCGTTGCTGAAAACTTCGGCGGCCGTCTGTCTTGTATAATCGTCCGGAGTGGCTCCTATACCGCCGTAACAAAAGAGCATGGATCCGGGAGTGTCTTTTATCAGTGTAAAAACATTTTTTATAAGTTTGGGTTCGTCTTTTATAACAAAAGAGGAGAAAAGTTCATATCCTCTGTTTAGAAGAATATCCCTTAAAAATTTAAAATGTTTATCCTCTCTTCTTCCGTTTAGTATTTCGGTACCGATTATAACCTGAAAGATTTTCATTAAATTCCGGCTTTTTCTTTTATAACTTGTTCCATTTCGTTTACTATTTCTTCGATTGTTCTTTCACCGTTGATTTTGATGAGTTTGCCCTGTGCGCTGTAAAAATCCTGAATATCTTTTAAAGGTTCCATAAAGACTTTCATTCTGTTGTTGAATACTTCAACGTTATCATCAGCGCCTCTTGCTCTTCCTAAAACCCTTTCCCTTGCCACATCTTCACTCACTTCTACTTCAATAACGCTTACAAGCTCGATATCCTCGCTGTTTTTAAGCATTTCATCAAGTGCTTTCATCTGCTCCACGCTTCTTGGGAAACCGTCGATTAAAACGATGTCTTTAGGCGCTTTTTCAATTGCGCTTTTTATTGTGTTGATTACAATTTCAAGAGGAACAAGATTTCCGTTGTCGATATAGCTTTTGATTGTTTTTCCGAGTTCGCTTCCGCTTGCAACTTCCGCCCTTAAAAGATCTCCCGTTGAATAGTGAACTATTTTGTCGGCATTTTTTTCGGCTATAAGTTCGGCGTCAGTAGTTTTACCGCTTCCGGGTGCTCCTATGATTAAAAACAGTTTTTTCATATTCTCTCCTTTTTATTTATTTTGAAAATTTTTTCTTTATCTTTGCCTCTTTTTTACCTTATCTCTTCCGTTTACAGAACAGGGCATTCGAATTTTTTAACATAAATTTTTTTGGTCATTCCGCGCCCTAAAGCGAGCTTTCTTCCCTCTATGTCAACTTCTATAGGGCCGAAAAGGGATTTGTTTATAACCTGTCCTATCTGACCTTTGCTTATACCGAGATCGCTTAGTCTGTGTTTAAAATTTCCGCAGGACTTGTCAAATCCCACGATTTTAAAAACATCGCCTTTTTTTAAATTTGCCAAAGTTAAATTTGTAACTTCGCTTATTTTTTTATTCATTGTCCACTTTTGGTTTTTTTACTCTTATGTGAAGTTCTTTTAGCTGGGTTTTGTCAACTTCACCCGGTGCGCCCGTTAACAGACACTGGGCTTTTTGCGTTTTAGGGAACGCTATAACGTCACGGATATTGTCCGTTTTTGTCATAAGCATAATAACCCTGTCAAGGCCGAGTGCGAATCCGCCGTGAGGAGGTGCGCCGAATTTAAGCGCGTCAAGAAGGAATCCGAATTTCTCACGAGCTTCCATTTCGTCGATTCCGAGCATTTTGAATACTTTTTCCTGAATTTCCTCTTTATGAATCCTGATGCTTCCCCCTCCGATTTCGTATCCGTTAAGAACCAAATCGTAAGCGATTGACTGAATGTTTTCGAAATTTTCCTCATCCCATGTATCCATATCGGGCATTGTAAACGGATGGTGAAGAGGGGTAGGGTTGCCGTTTTCGTCTTTTTCAAACATAGGGAAATCAACAATCCACGTAAATTTGTATTCGTTATGGTCGATTAATCCCATATCGTTTGCAATTTTCACCCTTAATCTTCCCATATAATCAAGAACGGTTTTTTTATCACCCGCACCGAAGAAAATAATATCACCGATTTCAGGTTTTAGTTTGTCAATCATTTTGTTTAAAGATTCTTCACTCATAAATTTAACAATAGGTCCCTTAAGCCCTTCTTCTTTTACCTGAATGTATGCAAGACCTTTTGCGCCGAATTTTCTAACGAAATTTTCAAGCTCTTTTAACATTTTTCTGCTGTAAAATTTATCTCCTCCCGGAACTTTTAGGGCTTTAAATCTGTTATTTTTCTTATCCTGAGCGATGGTGCTGAAAATTTCGTTGTTCGAGTCGACAAATTCGTCTATTACGTCAGCCATAGGAAGATCGAATCTCAAGTCAGGCTTGTCGCTTCCGTATTTCTCCATTGCCTCCGCGTAAGTCATTCTCGGAATCGGAAGAGACACCTCAACGCCCGCCACTTTGAACGCTTCTTTAATCATTCCTTCGATTGCCGCTATTACGTCGTCTTCTTCGACAAAACTCATCTCAACATCCACCTGTGTAAATTCGGGCTGTCTGTCGGCTCTTAAGTCTTCGTCCCTGAAACATTTTGCAATCTGGTAGTATCTGTCAAACCCGGCTACCATTAAAATCTGTTTGAAAAGCTGAGGGGACTGGGGAAGTGCGTAAAATTCGCCCGGGTGGATTCTGCTCGGAACCAGATAATCCCTTGCACCTTCAGGCGTCGATTTTGTAAGCACAGGTGTTTCTACGTCTATAAATCCGTTACTGTCAAAATAATCCCTGATTGCCTTTGTAACCTTGCTTCTTAAAATAAACGTATTAAGGCTGTTAGGATCTCTCAAATCCAAATATCTGTATTTGAGTCTCAGTTCTTCGTTTACGCTTTTGTCACCGATTTGAAAAGGTAAAACTTCGCTTTTGTTTTCAATGATAATCTCTTCGGCGACAACTTCTATTTTCCCCGTTTTAAGTTTGGGGTTTTCAAGGCCTTCGCCTCTGAGTCTTACAAGCCCGACAACTTTTAAAACATACTCGTCTTTAATTTCTTCCGCAACTTTATGGGCTTTTGTGCTGTCGGCAGGATCGGCTACAATCTGCACGATTCCGCTTTTATCCCTTAAATCGATAAAAATAACCCCACCGTGATCCCTGTGAGAATTAACCCAGCCTGTCAGTTCCACTTTCTGACCAACTAAGCTTTCATTGACTTCGGCGCAGTAGTGAGTTCTCATTAATTTCCTTTTTTAGGCGCAATTATACCAAAATGTGATATAATTTTTTCAAAGGATGAAAATGATAGAGATAATATTGTCTATTGGGGTATTTTTACTTGACGTTTTTTATTCGTATATAACTAAAAAATTAAAAATTTATCTTTTTAAACACAGAAGAAAACTTTCTTTGAGACTGTTTTATTCGAGAGTGAATAAAATAGGAATACCGTTTTTGTTGCTTGTAAATTTCAATCTGCTTCTTTACTGGCTTGAGAAAATAGATCTAAAAGCTGCGAATATAGCTTTTTACGGAAACCTGTTATTAACCGCTTGGCTGTTTTATGAAATTTTTAAGTATATAGTTTATACGATAATTTCAATTAAACTCGCTCAAAAGGCGAACGTAAGAAGGGAGCTTTTTTTACTTGTAATAAACCTTACGAAAGTTTTTTTGATTATTGTCATATTTGTTTTGGTTTTATCACATTTGGGTGTGAATTTGACGGCAATCGTAACGTCACTCGGAATAGGCGGTGTGATTGTCGGGCTTGCTGCAAAAGACACTCTTAGCAACTTTTTCGATTCGATAAGACTTGTCAGCGAAGATGCGTTTCATCAGGGTGACTGGATAGAAACGAAAGACTTTGAGGGGTTTGTAACCGAAATCGGGCTTACCGCTACGCAGATAAGAACGTTTGACAATTCGCTTATAACGATTCCGAATTCCGTTTTGGCGAATCAGTGGGTTAAAAATTGGTCAAGAAGAATTATAGGAAGACGCATAAAATTTTGGATAAAAATCAAATATACAACCGATACCGAAGAACTTAACAGGGTTATTTACGAAATCAGAACAATGCTTGAACATCATCCGCAGATAGTAACCGATCGTAAAATAGCTTCGCAGCTGAGAAAAAAAATGATGAAAAACACTCTTTTTTCCATCGAGGACAAATATGGGGTCAGAAAAACCCTGCTGGTATATCTGGATGATTTTGACGATTATTCGATGAATATTTTGGTATATGCGTTTTCCATTACCGTGGACTGGGAAGGGTGGCTTAAAGTTAAACAGGACGTGCTTTTTAAAGTGCTTGAAATTATAAAAAGCTCCAAACTCGAGCTTGCTTTCCCTACATCGGTTATTTTCTATGACGAGAGGAAGAACCTATGGAAAAACTGATTAAAAAATATATTAAAAAACAGGATGCAAAGACACTTCACTCTTTAAGAATAGAATGTAGAAGGAAGCTCTCTTTTTTACAAAAAGAGGGTTTGAGCGATAAGGGTTGCGAGACAGTTTTAAGCTCATCTTCAAAACTGAGGGATACAGATGTAATGCTTAAAATATGCAAAAACAGAAAAATAAAAAATTTTCTTAAAAAAAGAAGAAAAAAACTTAATAAAAAATTTATAAAAACGCTTAAAAAAATAGAATTTAAAGAAATACCCGCGAAAGAAAAAGGAAAAATCAATTTGTTTTCCTGCAAAAAACTTTTAAAAGAAACGTTTTTAAATAAAAACGACAAAGAACTGCACCGCTTGAGACTGAAAATAAAAGCCTGCAGATATACAAATAAAGATTATGAAAAAGAATTCAAAAAAATTCAGGATGCTCTTGGAAAAGCGCACGATTATTATAAATGCGAAAAGCTGTTAAAGAAATTTGAATTTTCACCGTTATCCGCTTATATAAAAAAACAAAAGCAGATAAAAAAAGCCGAAAAGGCGAGAAAGGAAATTCTTACTGTTCTGCCGGATTAATTCCCATTCTTTTACTTCTTTCCATTGCCTGCTGTGCAAGATATCTGTCGCCGAATTTTTCGAGATTTTCAAATTCCTGTTCAAATCCTTCGAAATGCCTCTCTTCATCTGCAATAATTGATTCAAATATCTGTTTTGTTCCTGCGTCTCTTGCCGCTGTACATTCAACCGCGAAGTCGTTATACATCTCCATCGCTTCCTCTTCGCTTTTCATCGCCCATTCGAGCATTTTGTGAGGCTCTCTTATATGTTCCACCTCATAAGCCGGTTTCATTTCAATCTCTCCGCCTAAAAACAAGATTCTTTCCGCAAACCTTTCCGTATGCAGCATTTCGTCAATCGCCGTTTTTTTAAATATCCCGGCAAGCAGGTCGTATCCCAAATCGTCCAATATAAAATGAAAATACATATACTGATGGATTGCGCTTAACTCTTCCGCAACCGCTTTATTTAGTAGTTCTATTGATTTTTTTCTGTCCATTTTCAGTCCTTTTTGTTTGTTATTTAACATTATAGCATAATATTATTAAATAATAATTTTTTTCCTCTAAATAACAAAAACTAATGTTTTATATAAATTGGTATAATTATAGAAAAAAAGGGAATAAGTGAAAGCAGGATTCGTTTTAAAGCCTACAGCAGATGAAAGCCTAAAAAATTTGTATTTTAAAATAAAGAAAATTTTTGAAAAAAAAGGTATTGAAGTATATATAGATATGGTTTCCGCCAAACTTATAGGAATACTCGGAATGGATTTTGAAAAAATGTGTGAAAGTGTTGATTTTTTGGTTTCACTCGGGGGAGACGGCACGCTTATTTCGGTAGCGAGAAGAAGCTACAGGTTCGATAAGCCTATCTTAGGAATAAATGCAGGGAAACTCGGCTTTCTTACGGATATCAATCCTGACAATATCGATGAATTTTTAAATAAGTTTTTAAAAGGAGAATACAGGGTTGACGAGAGAATGGTTATGGAAGTTGGCTATCTTAATACCAGGCTTTACGCTTTTAACGACGTGGTGATAAGCAAGGATGTTATATCTTCCATGATACACATAAACGTAGACACCAACGAATCGCATCTGAACAGGTATTACGGCGACGGGCTTATAATTTCAACTCCGACCGGAAGCACGGCTTATAATTTAAGTGCCGGCGGTCCTGTGGTATATCCTCTGACCGAAGGGTTTGTCTTAACACCTATATGCCCCCATTCCCTCACACAGAGGCCTTTGATTTTACCGAGCCATTTTGAGATTGAGCTTGAAGTGGAAAACAACAAGGCGAAATTAATTATAGACGGGCAGGAAATATTCGATATGAAAGACAAAATAAAAATTAAAAAAGCGGACAATCCCGCAAAACTAATACACAGGCTGGAAAGAAACTATTTTGAGGTTTTAAGAGAAAAACTGAACTGGGGAGATGGGAAATAATAACAATGTAAAATGGAAAATGAAAAGTGAAAAGTCGGAGGTTTTTTAATGATTGAGAGAGTGTATTTAAAAGAATATGTTACTTTTGATGAGGTTGAGCTTGAATTCAGTGAAGTAGAGCTTGAGTTTTCTAAAGGTTTAATAGTTTTTACCGGACCGAGCGGTGCCGGAAAATCGGTTTTGATGAGGGGGATTCTTTCGATTTTCGGCTATTTTGATTTGAATGCAAAATTAGGGGAAGCCGTTGTCGATAATAATATAGATATAGAAGAATACGGATTGGAAAATGATGAAATACTTATTTTTAAACAGATTAAAAAAAATAAAAACAGGTTTTTTATAAACACTCAGGCTGTGAGTAAAAAAACGGTAAGGGAAATTGCGGACAAATTTATCAATTATCTTTCGTTAAGGGAAATAAAAGAGTTTGAAAACGAAAACATACTTGAAGTTCTTGACAGAATGGTGAAAGAGAAAAATTATTATGTTAAGTTGAGTGAATATAAAAAACTTTACAATGAGTATATTTTAAAGAAAAAAGAACTTGAAAAATTAGAAAATTTGGATAAAGAAGCAAAAGAGAAAATAGAGTTTTTAAAATTCGAATTGGAAAAAATAGAACAAATCGATCCGAAAGAGGGGGAGTTTGAAGAATTAATGAATGTAAAAAAAGATTTGAGCAAAATAGAAAAAATAAAAGAAAAAATTTATGAAGTGGAAAAAATATTCGATTTTGAGCATTCGGTTTTCGAGCTTCTCGATATGAGCGGGATGGAGAGCGAATTTTTTTCAAATGCCATGAACGAACTGAGGATAGCCATTGACAGGGCTTATGAAAAAGCGGAATATTTAGAAAACGTTAATGTGGAAGAGATACTTCAGAGACTTTCGGATTTGCAGGATTTGATAAGACGGTACGGGAGTATTGAAGATTGTCTTTTATATTATAAAGAAAAGCAAAAAGAACTTGAACATCTTCAAAATCTGAGTTTTGAAAAAGAAGCCCTGCAAAAAGAAATAGAAGATTTAAAAGAAAATTTAATTGAACTTTCGGATTTTATATCCGAAAAAAGAAAAAAAACGGCACTTCATTTGAAAGAAAAACTGAATTATTACCTTTCTAAACTTTATATGCCGCAGGCGGATATTGTGTTCAGCAGAACCGAGCTTAACAGATTGGGAGCCGACAGGGTTGAAATAATAATAAACGATATCGATATAAACAATATTTCCACAGGGGAGTTTAACAGACTGAGAGTTGCGATGCTTGCAAGTAAACTCGAATATGAAGATGAGGAAAAAACCCTGTTTTTAGATGAAATAGATGCGAATTTAAGCGGGGAGGAGAGTATGAGTGTTGCGGAAGTGTTAAAATATCTTTCGGGTAAATATCAGATTTTTGCAATTTCTCACCAGCCTCAGCTTGCGAGTAAGGCGGACAAACATTTTTTGGTGGAAAAAAAAGATTCCAAAAGTTATGTAAAAGAACTTGATTTTGATGAAAGGGTGAAAGAAATTGCAAGAATAATAGGAGGAATAGAAAAATCCCAAAAAGCCGTGGAATATGCTAAAGAACTGTTAAAGGAAAAACCGTATACAAAAAACGGTTTTGGCCTCATCAAAAAAAACTGTGTAAATCCTGAAATAAGTTGCTAAAATAAAAATATTATATTAAAGAAAGAATTTATATGGAAATTTTGAATCTTTAAGAATACAAAAGAAAACTTGAATCAAGAAATCCAGTCACCGCTTAATCTGAGAAGAAGGGATAAAATCCGATATGTTTTTCCTGTAAAAAGAAGGGAGAAGTTATGAATTTACATATACAAAATAAAAAATAAATCAAGGATATTAAAATTGACAAAAGAGTTAGGAAATATATTAAAAGTCATAAATTTGCGATTTTATAAGGATTTGAGATAATTAATGGTGCGACGGGAGAACTTCAAATGCTAAATTTAATACTTCATTTTTTCTTCGTTTATTAAAAATTCTACAACTTAAAAATACCGATATTAAGGGATTTGTAAAATTATTTGACAACAAAAATGAATTTTTTATTTTTTATTGAAATTTTGAGAAATTTTGCTTCGGAGTAGGTTTTGGGGTAGGTTTTTTATTATAATTATTTATATTGAAAAACCGCACCATACTAAAAGGAATAATTATGACAATCAGAGAACTAAGAAAACTAAAATATAATGGAAAAGTGGAAAAAATAAAAGTTGCTGAGAATCTTTATGTTTATGTGCAAAAGGAAAGCAAAGTATTTAAGTTTGTAATTAAAAAAGATAAAAAGAAAATTGAAGCAACTATTGATAATATAGATAATATAACCTTGACGGAAGCAAAACAAGTCGTTCAAAAACTAAAAGCTAAAATAACGGATAAAAGTTTTAGTGAGGCAAGGGAAATTATCCGGGCTGAACTTGCTAAAAAAACAAGTAAAAAAGATAAGGAAATTATACAAAAAAAATTAAGGGATTCCGAAAAATACCTGCTTAAAAATATTATCCATGAGTATTATAACAGTGAAGACAAAAGAGACCAAGGACGAATTCGCAATTATATAATACCTGCACTCGGTGAACTGGATGTCCGCACAATGCAGCATACGGATATAATTAACAAACTATTAAAAAATATACACAATTTAAATAAAAACAACAAAAAAGCGCAAACTACAAAAAATAAAGCCGAAACAGCCAAAGAATTAATGCGTTTACTGCGTAATTTTTATAAGTTTTTGTTTTTACATTACAATATAAC
>NZ_JBMYAU010000120.1:0-20432 GCF_053994455.1 Nautilia sp.
CCGCTGCAACTGCTGCAGATTTTTTTGCGAAATCTTTGTGTTTTCCTCTTAATAGATATAAAGATGAAATACCTAAAACGAATACAGCTGCAAGAGTATATGCACTACTTACAACGTGTAAGAATTTCACCTGTGCAACAGGCTGAGTAATCATTGAAAAGAAGTTTGTCATTTCAAGTCTTGCATTGTCAATGTTGTATTTATAGAATTCACTACTCGGATGTTGCATAAATCCGTTTGCAATAAGAATCCAAAGTGCTGAAAGGTTTGAACCAATAGCAAGTAACCAAGATGATGTTAAGTGAACACCTTTGCTAACTCTTTTCCATCCGAAGAATGCGATAGCTGCAAATGTTGCTTCAAGAAAGAACGCAACAATACCTTCAACCGCTAATGGTGCTCCGAATAAGTCACCGACAACCCATGAGTATGTAGACCAGTTAGTCCCGAACTCAAATTCGTGAATAATACCTGTAGATAGACCGATTGCGAAGTTAATACCGAAGATTAACTGCCAAAACTGTGTAATTTCTTTCCATTCAGCTTTTCCAGTTTTTACGTAAATCGTTTCAAAAAACGCTACGATAAACGACATACCAAGTGTAAATGGCACGAAGAAAAAGTGGAAAAGTGCTGTCATAGCAAACTGGGCTCTCGCCCACTCAAGCATGCTGTAATCTACCATGCTATTCCTCCTTTTTTTGTTTGTCGGCCGTGACTTTTGTCAAGTGGTTTAAATAAAGTGCTTTTTGTGCTTCTTCCCCTTTGACTTTCGAACTGAGAGTCGGGAAGAAAAACACTTTTAAAACCACGAAAATCACAACCAACTTGATAATGATAATCAGCCAGAGTTTCTGACCGACGCTTGACATGTTTTTAAAACCGTCAATGTAAAAAAACAGAATGCGTTTAATCATAAGCCCTCCTTCGAGGCTACGGAAATTATATATCAAAAAAAATGGGGTGTCAATAAATTTTAATTTATATTTAATAGAAAAAATGTCTTTTTATACATATGAGTGTTCATTTCTTTAATATTTGTAAAATTTATGTCAGAAAGGTAAGAATAAATGTCGAAAAAACGGAGAAAAGTATCCTTTATTCGGATACCGTAACTTCTTTTATTTCGCTTTCCCATAAGCCGTGTTTGGTACAGTAAGCCATTGCGGTCAGTTTAAGTTTGTTTGATGTTGGAACGATGTAAAAGTCCACTTCCACATGCTCTTTTTGATTGCCGAGCGTACCTGGTGTGAACGTAGCCTGTCCAAGTAGAGTCTCTCCGTTCCATAATTGAACATAAGCAATGTAATGATCAAAATCGTCCGGATGAGAGTATTCGTTTCCTACTTTTACTTTTACCTTGAATTTTTCACCTTTTTTTGCAGTGTCCTCACAGTGGATAAACGGTGAGTGTCTGTCGATATAGTCTTTTTTAGCTTCCCTGTCGATTTGAGAGATGTCCTGGTATCTGTTGATTTTTGGCATTTTTGCCTCCTTTTGTTAAAATTTTCAGGTATTATAACAGAAAAATTTAAAAAAGACAAATTTTATCTTTTTACTTAAATACTCAACTGATAAAAAATATCGAAAAGGTTACAATGAAAAAAATAGAAATTTTCACGGACGGAAGTTCTTTAGGAAATCCGGGTCCCGGGGGGTGGTGTGCGATTTTAAGGTATAAAGGGCATGAGAAAATATTAAGAGGCGGAGAATCTCGTACAACCAACAACAGAATGGAACTTACGGCGGTAATCGAGGCGCTTAGAGCCCTTAGGGAGCCGTGCGAGATTGATTTGTATTCCGATTCCTCTTATGTATTGAAAGGTATCGACGAATGGCTTGCAAACTGGATTAGAAAAAATTTCAAAAACGTTAAAAACCCCGATTTATGGAATGAATTCGTAAAATTAAGCGAATCGCATAAAATAAACGTAAACTGGGTGAAGGGGCACTCCGGGCACAGGGAAAATGAAATTTGTGATAAAATTGCAAAAGAGGAAGCGTTAAAAAGGAAAAAATAGATGCTTATATCCGAAAAAGAGATATGTGAATACCTCCGGAGCGTACCTTCCGTTCCTGAAAAGGCGGTGAATGTTTTAAAAGCTTTAAAAAAGGGGGATATAAAAAGCGCCGCCGTGCTTACGGAAAACAATCCGCCTTTGAAGGAGAGGATAGGGCATATAGTGAATTCCGCCTATTTTTCTTTGCCCAACAGGGTGGAAAACACCCTTCAGCTGTTTACGATGATTGGTATTGAAACGGCAAAAAGCTTGGTATACGGGTATATGGTGTCTTTGCTCGCTCCTGAAAAATGGAGGGTTTTCAGTTTTGATTTTAAGGATTTTCAGGCTAAATTTTTATCATTTTATAAAACATATATGAAGATTGAATTTGGCGAGGAAGCATATGAAAAATATTCGGAAATAGGGGCGGTTATACCCGCCGCCGTCTGTGTCTGCGAAAGTCTTTTGGCGGATAAAAGCAACGAAGTGGCGTTAATAACCGATAACGCACCGGTGGAACTCGGTACGCTCATAAAAAGGATGAGCGGTTACACTCTGTTTGAGATCGCCGCTAAAATAGCACAAATCTGGGAATTGGAAGAAGAAAAATGTATAATTATAAAAAAGAGCGAGTGTAACCGGTGTGAAGAGAGAATAAGCGCCCTTATACATTTTCTGCTGTTTTTTATCGTAAGCAGGCCGGCTTTTATGGATTTGAATTCAATAATGGAATTTAATCCCGAATGTATGGAATTAATACCTAAAACAACGCAAAGGATAATAAATGAATATAAGTGAACTTGAAAAGAGCTTGGGGTATCAGTTTAGAAATGAAAAATTGATAACCGAGGCTCTCACACACAGAAGTTATAAAAAAGACGTAAACAACGAAAGGCTGGAATTTTTGGGCGATGCCGTAATGGATTTGATAGTGGGGGAGTATCTTTTTCATCTTTTTCCTAAGGCCGAAGAGGGTACCCTTTCTAAATTAAGGGCGGCTTTAGTCAACGAGGATTCTTTTACAAGGCTGGCAAAAAGACTTGATTTGGGAAAATATTTATATCTTTCCCCTGCGGAGGAGAATAATAACGGAAGAGAAAAGCCTTCTATTCTTTCAAGCGCGTTTGAGGCCGTTATGGGTGCCGTTTATCTTGAATCCGGATTCGAAAAGGTAAAAGATGTTGCCCTTAAACTGCTTAAAAAAGAGTTTCCTGTCATTACCCCCGAAGAGCTTCTTAAAGACTACAAAACGACCCTTCAGGAAATAACACAGGCTCATTTCGGAGTTGTACCGGAATACAGGCTTATAAGCGCAAGCGGGCCTGATCACAAAAAAGAATTCGAAATAGGTGTTTTTATTCAGGATAAAGAATATGCAAGGGCAAAAGGAAAAAGCAAAAAAACGGCACAGCAGGAAGGTGCGAGGCTTACTATAGAGATGCTTAAAAAAGAACTTGATATAAATTGAAAATGGAGAATTGAAAATGGGGAATTTAAGAGGAAAAAAAGATGTTTAACGGTTTCGGAGAGATATTCAGATTTACAACGTTCGGCGAATCGCACGGAAAAGCCGTAGGTGTTGTAATTGACGGAGTGCCCGCAGGGGTTGAGTTTGACGAAAAGTTTTTACAAAGCGAGCTTGAGAGGAGAAAACCCGGTAAAAACAGGTTTGCCACGGCCAGAAAAGAGAGTGACACCGCGGAGGTGCTCAGCGGAGTATTCGAAGGCAAAACCACCGGAACACCTATAGCGATAGTTATATTCAATAAAGACCAGAAAAGCAAAGATTATTCGAATATAAAAGACATTTTCCGCCCGGGACATGCCGACTTTACGTACTGGCACAAATACGGGATCAGGGATTACAGGGGCGGGGGCAGAAGTTCCGCCCGTGAAACGGCCGCAAGGGTTGCCGCGGGGGCGGTTGCGAAAATGATCCTTAACGAGCTGAATATAGACATTAAAGCGGGGGTTGTTGAAATAGGCGGTATCAGGGCGGAAAAAGAGAATTACGAATACGCAAAAACATCCCCGCTTTTCGCCCTTGATGAAAATATTGAAAAAAAATGGATAAAGCTTATTGATGAAAAAAGAAACGAACACAACTCTTTAGGAGGGGCCGTTAAGCTGAAAATAGAAAATCTGCCCGTGGGACTCGGCGAGCCGGTTTATTATAAACTTGACAATGTTTTGGCAAGTGCAATGGTCAGCATAAATGCGGTAAAAGGTGTTTATATAGGAAACACTAAAGCACATAAACTTACCGGATCTGAAAACAACGACCAAATTACAAAAGAAGGCTTTTTAAGCAATAACGCCGGAGGGGTGCTCGGAGGCATCAGCAACGGTGAGAGCGTGGAAGCCGAAATATATTTTAAACCGACGCCCTCGATTTTTAAAAAGCAAAAATCAATCGACATTTACGGAAACGAGGTTGAAGTCGATTTAAAAGGAAGACACGATCCCATCGTCGCAATAAGGGGCAGCGTGGTTGTCGAGGCGATGGCGGCGTGTGTAATTGCCGATACGCTGATGCTTAATATGACAAGAAAGATGGATTATATAAAAAAAATATATCAGTAAATATGAACGGCCAGCCATACGGCCGTTTTTTTTGTTTTTATTAAAGTGTGCGGTGTGTTTGCCGGTATAAAAAGCCAGTCGCCGGCTTTTAGTTTTTTAATTTCGCCGTTTATTTCTATTTTTGCACAACCTTTTAGTAAAACCACAAACTCATCTTCTTCCTGGATAAAAGTCCGGGGTGTTTTAAGCGTGTTTGAAACTATTTTTTTAATTTCTACATTTTTGTGTTTTATGAACGTTTCGAAAAATTCGCCGTCAAGCGGGGGCAGTTTGCCGATTTCAAGTAAATTCACGCGAAAGCTCCCAGAATTTTTTAAGAGATTTTTTTTCTCTCCATCCTATTTTGTAATAGATGATGCTGTTTAGGTACTCTTTTGCCTCTTTTGTGGAAATGCCCGTTTTTTGTGCGTATTTTTTGAGTACCGAATAAGGGATTTTCTGTTTTTTCCTTAAAAATTCGTTGATCAGTTTTTCATATTCAAAACTGTTTTTGTTTGTGCAAAAAAGGGCGAAAACAAACGGCATACGGTATTTTTCATACCATAAAGCCGCCAGGTCCTTGCAGTTGTTTTCCTTAAACGCCTTGTCCCCTATTACCACTTTTCCTTTAGCGTTTAATATTTTGGCCAAAATATTCGACGTTGCCGATTCGTAGTCTTCACCTTCTCCCGGACACACCAGGACGGTTTTCACTTTTTTGTTTGCAGCGATTCCGGCATTCAGGCATTTTTTGTTTTTTGCTTTGACTGAAGAGATGAAAGCAGCTTCAATAGCTCCTTTTTCAAACCATTTGTTAACACGGGAAGGGTAAGATTTTTTTATTTTTATCCCTTTTTTCTTTAAAAATTGATAAAATGGCAAAAGGTTTAAATAATCAATATGACCTATGAGCATATCAGCCTTTTTTGGGTATTATTTTATCATATAAATGGCAGTTGATATGTCAAATTAAGGAGTTTTTATGGTAAAAGTGGAATTTTTGGGACCGATAAATAAAGAAAGTATCGAAATAGATGTAGGTAGTTTGAAAGAATTAAAAGAAGTTTTATCGGAAGATGTAAAATTGAAAGAATGGTTGGAAAATTCGGCTGTTGCCGTTAACGACAGGCTTGTAAACAGCGTTGAGATTGAATTGCGCGACGGTGACAGGGTTGCGATACTTCCGCCGGTATGCGGGGGGTAATTAATAATGGAAAATTTAAAAATAACGCAGTTGAATATATAAGGAGGGATAATGTTAGAAGTATTTAAAGGAGGTGTACCCGTTATTCCTACGCTTGAGAGGTGGTATGAGGAGTTTAAACTTGAAGGATACGGTGCGATGATACCGTTTATCGGTATAGTGAGGCCTGATAATGGAATTGAGGGACTGAGTTTTGATCTGTATCTTCCGATGCTTAACGAATGGTTTAAAAAATGGCGGAATTTGGAGGATTGCAAAATAACAATGGCACACAGTTTCGGGGATGTAATGGTGGGTGAAACCAGCTTTTTATGTGCAATTTTTACAAAACACAGAACGGAAGGTTTTAAATACTTAGAAGAGTTTGTGGAGGATTTTAAAGCGAACGCCCCGATCTGGAAATATGATTTAATAAACGGTGAAAGGGTGTTTGCCAAAGACAGGGCCAAAGAGCTTCCGGGAGCGGGAATATTAAGTGAAAAGTGAAAAATTAAGGAGAAATTATGGCGCATATCAGTTTTGAAGAGTCTATGAAGATTTTGAATGAAAATCTGCCGGAAATTAAAGAAAGTGAGAGGGTTTTTTTGGAAAATGCCCTTAACAGGGTGCTTGCCGGGGACATAACCGCAAAATACGACAACCCCTATATGCCTACCGCTTCAATGGACGGGTATGCAGTAAGATATGAGGATATCGGCGGCGAAATAAAAATCATAGGGAGGAATCCGGCGGGAAGTTTTGAATACGACAGGATCAATAAAGGCGAGGCCGTTAAAACATACACCGGAAGCTTTATGCCTCAAAACAGCGATACGCTCGTTCCTATTGAAAATGTGGAAGTTAAAGGCGACAGACTGATTATAAATGAAAAAGTTGAAAAAGGCTTTTCGGTAAGACCTGTCGGTGAAGATTTTAAAAAGGGCGAAGTGCTGCTTAAAAAAGGAACGCTTGTTAAAGCGGGGGAAATAGGGGTGTTGGCGTCACTCGGGATTCCGGTTGTGGATGTTGTGAAAAAACCCGTGATTTCCGTACTTGCCACGGGGGAAGAAGTTGTTGATTTAGATGAAAAGTATAAAATGGGACAGATCAGAAGCTCGAACAATTACACCCTGAGCGCCCTTGGAAAAAGTTTCGGTTACGAAACACATAATCTTGGCATCGCTGGCGATAATAAAAAAGCCATAAAAAGAAAAATAACATCGGCCCTTCAAAACAGCGATATCGTGGTTACTACGGGCGGTGTAAGCGTGGGGGATTTCGATTTTGTCAAAGAAATTACGGGAGAATTCGACGTGCTGTTTCACGGGGTGAACATTAAACCTGGACAGTGGATTATGATAGCGCGTGCGGGAGGGAAGTATATCGTTTCACTTCCGGGATTCCCGTACAGCAGTTTCGTTACGTTTTTATTGTATGTGGTGCCTATTGCGGACGCTTTTGAAAATAAAAGATCTTTAAAAACCGTTGAAGCGAAACTCAGGGACGAGTTTGTTAAAAAATTTAAAAAAACCCAGTTTGTGGCCGTGAATATCAGTTTTGAAAACGGCGAATATGTAGCGGATACCAGGGGAAAAAAACAGGGCAGCAGCGGAATACTTACAAACCTTATAGGAAACGGGGCTTTAATGGTGCTAAAAGAGGGGCTTTATACGGTAAAAGCCGGAGAAAGGGTTAAAATTATAATATATGATAAATGATATAATTTCACAAAAAAAAGGGAGTAATATGAAAAAATTAACACTCAGCGCATTAACGGCGGGATTTTTGTTTGCGGGAAACTTCGTTAACCTTCAGATTAACAGCGACACACTGATGATAGAGGGACAGACGAAAATTGCTTATGATCAGCCGTTTTACGCAAGGGCGGGGTATCTTATCAATTCCGACAAATCCAATTTCGTATACGGAGGAATAAAAAGCGAAGGACATATAGTGGGTGTAAACCTGCCGGTAAAATTTTCACTGTTTTTCGATTTTGTCCATACCAAAGACAATTCGGCCGTTCCTATAGGTATCGGCGCTTTTTCTTACCTTCAGCAGTTTTCCGTACCTGTGTTTTTAAGGGGTGAATTTGAGTACGCTCCTAAAATTCTCAGTTTTGACAATGCCGAAAAATTCATGAAGTTTAAAGTAGAAGCGGGTACGCAGTTTATTGAAAACGGACAGCTGTTTATCGGATATAGAAATATAAATTTTGATGAAAATTATGACAGCAGTATGTATGTGGGAGTCGGTTTTTCATTTTAGTTTAGTCTTTTATACTAAAGGCTCTTGACATTTGCTTTATAAAGTTTTATAATTATAAAAAACTTAAGGAGTGGAAATGTCAAGAGTTGTAGGATTTAAAAAAATTGAAGCGGTTTTTAAAAAAGCGGCAGGTTTGGAGCTTGATAAATCTAAAGCCGACAGAATTGTGGATATCGTTGAAAAAAAATTTCATGATTTGCTTTTAGTGGCGGTTGAAAAAACCGGTTATAACGGAAGGGATATTATTATGCCTGCGGATATGCCTCTTACAAGAGGGTTTGAAGAGAGCATAAGGGAATTTAAAAAACTTGAAGAAGAAGTGGATTTAAAAGACGTGCTTTTATATTTGGAACAGATTCCGCCTTTAAAATATCCGATTTCAAAAGAGCTTGAGGAGATGCTTCCTGAATATATCGGGGCGTTGATGCTTATTGTCGCAAGGGTGTTAAAACACGTGGGTGCTGAGAAAAAGCCGAGTGTTGAAGACATTGAAAAAACAAGCAGAATTTTAGACCTGACCTTATAATCGGGTCTTTTTCCGATTCTTATGAAAAAAAGTAAAATGTGAATCTTTATAATAAGTGACAGACACCGGATATTGAATTGAGAATTGAGAGCATAAGTTGGTGTCAGACACTTTTAAGCTTATAATAAATTATATTGGTTTAATTACGCTTTTAGTATAATTTCATAAAAAAGGCTGTTAATGGAAATTAAAACACCCGCTTATGTGATAGAAGAAAATCTTCTCGAGAGAAATTTAAAAATTTTGGATAATGCTCAAAAAGAAGCCGGTTGTAAAATTTTAGTGGCCCTGAAGGGGTACGCAACCTGGTCCACGTTTGATCTGCTTGAAAAATATTTAAGCGGTGCCACCGCGAGCGGTCTTTGGGAGGCGAAACTTGCCAATATGAAACCGTGGGAGGTGCATACGTACTGCCCCGCGTTTAAAGAGGATGAAATTGACGAAGTTGCCGATATTTCACATACGGTTGTGTTTAACAGTTTCAATCAGCTCGAAAGATTCGAAAACAGGGTAAAAGGCAAATCTTTAATCGGTCTTAGGGTAAATCCCGGAGTTTCGAGCTCTCCCGTGCCGCTGTACGACCCTTGTGCTCCTTTTAGCCGTCTCGGTATTCCTAAGGCAAACTTCAGGGCCGAAAAACTTGCGAATGTAAGCGGACTGCATTTTCACGCGCTTTGCGAGCAGTTGGACACCGCTCTTGAAAAAACGCTTGAAGGTTTTGAAAAACTCTACGGAGAATATCTCAAAGATATGGAATGGGTAAATTTCGGCGGAGGACACCATATTACGCGTAAAGGGTATAATGTTGAAAATTTGATTAATATGATTAAAGAGTTTAAAAGCAGATACCCCAATATAAAAGACGTGTATCTCGAACCGGGCGAAGCGGTGGGGCTTAACGCCGGATATCTCGTTGCCGAAGTGCTCGACATAATAGACAACGGTATGAAAATAGCGATTCTCGATACGTCTGCGGAGGCGCATATGCCCGATGTACTTGCAATGCCTTACAGACCCGTGGTAAGGGGTGCCGGCGAGCCCGGTGAAAAAAAACACACATACAGGCTCGGAGGGGTTACGTGTCTTGCGGGTGACGTTATAGGGGATTACAGTTTTGACGAGCCTTTAAAAATCGGAGATAAAGTCATATTTGAAGATATGGCTATTTACACGATGGTAAAAAACACGGCGTTCAACGGAATCAAACTGCCCGATATAATAATCAAAAGAAAAGACGGTTCCGTTTATAAAGCGAGGGAATTTCATTACGAGGACTTTAAAACCAGGCTCAGCTGAAAACGGGTTTGTAGCTTATTATTCTTTCAAACGGCAGGGCGGGGGCGAAATAGTACCCCTGTACCAGATTCGTGTTTATTTTTTCCACGTATTCTAACTGCAGCTTTGTTTCCACTCCTTCCGCAACCACCTTGCATCCTATTTCATGACATATTCCGACAGTGTGTTTGCATACCGCAAAACCTTTACGCGTGTGTATGATATCTATTAAAGATTTGTCAATTTTAAGTTCGTCGATGTTAAGTCTTGTAATGATTTTCAAACTTGAGTAGCCCACTCCGAAATCGTCAATTGCAAGGTTAAATCCGTTTTCTTTTAAAAAGTTTATGTTTTTTTCCTCTTTTTCCCTGTTTAACAGACTTCTTTCTATGATTTCGAATTTTATTCTTTCGTGTTTCAGTATTGAGACTATTTTTTTGACGGCGTCTTTGCTGTTTAGCGTGTCAGGGTGCAGATTAACGCTTATTTCCGGATAAAAATGCTTTTTTTTCCATTCCCGAATATGTTTTTTCACTTCTTTACACACCCAAATGTCTATAACGGGGGCGAGCCCGGCTTCTTCAATGATAGACAGAAACGTAGGGCCTGTTATTTTTCCGTTGTCGTTGTATCTTATAAGGGCTTCGTATTTATTGTATTTTCTGTTTTTTATGTCCACTTTGGGCTGGTAGTATATTTTCATATTGTCTTTGTTTAAGGATTTGATGACGCTGTTGAGCTGGGCCTGTGCGGCTATGAGCTCTTTTTGTGCTTTAAATGCGAGAATCGTTTCTTTGGATTTTATTTCGCCATGTATATCGAGGTTTTTTTCAAGTATTTCCTTTTCGGAAATTAAAGAGTTTGATGAGGAGAACTTTTTGGCAAAATAAAAATAAACCGCCGTATCGAATATTATGATAAATATCTGTAACATCACTACATAGATGTTTCCGCCCGTTTTAAGGTATGCGTCTAATACCGGCGGGGTGGTCCATACGAGATAATAATCCGTAAACGTCACCGGTATGAAGTGCAAAAAAAAGTAAGCTATAAAAAGGTTTATAACCGGAAGAAATATAAAAGGGATTAAAAAAAACCTGTTGAATACTATCACCGCGTATATCAGCAGGGTGTCTATATTCAACAGCGTAAAGGGAAGGGAGATTTTAATGATTGTTTTTAGCGTTTTGTCCTTGACGGCCATAAGCAGCGCGAGCGCCATCGGCAGTCCTAAGCCGTCGCCCCTATGTTTACGAAAAGCCCGTGAAATTCGATGTATTTCAAGTTCGGATACATATTTTCAAAAAAAATACCGTTTCCGAAAAGAGAGTACATAACATGTGAACCGTGTATGCCGAAAAACCATAAAACCTGGACGAAAAAATCCCTTAATGCGAGTGCGATTATCGCAGGTATTCCGAAGTCCGTGTGGTTTATCCGGAATATTATGCCGTCCATTATATAATCGGTACCTATATACATCACCACCGTTGCCGTATATGCGGCTATGAAGGCGATTAAGTAATTCATAAGCCTGTATATGTGGAAATTTCCGTCTTCCCTGTTCAGCCTTAAAGAGAGCAGGGGATAAAAAATTTTTAAAAGATATGTCGAAACGATAGGATTAATCAGCGCCGCCGGGGTCATTCCTTTCGGAAGCTGGAAAGGGGAGCCGTTTTCTATAACCGTAATTGTCAAAAAAACGCTTATTGAAAGTATTATCGAAATTATCTGGGAAACTTTGATTCTCATAGAAAAAAAGTAGGCTATCGAAACTGTTATTACAATGGAAAGAAATGTGTTTAACACATTCCCCAACGTTTTCAAATCCGTTTCGTTAAATAAAATAAAATCGATGTCGAGATATTTAAACAGATAAGAAAAGAAAATAATCGCGTATGTTAAAAGTATATACGGCAATACGGCCGTAAACGCCTCTTGGAGCGTAATTATAAACAGCAGAAGCTTTTTGTTTTTTATTAATTCTCTCACTGACTTAAGCCTTTATCCGCAACAGTTTGTTTTTATTATTAAATGACAAAAAAATGACAAAACCGTGTGTTGCGTTACATATGTAAAATTATTGTAATATGCGTAATGAATCGGTTTATAAAAAAACTCTTTGGTATAATACCGCCAAAAAAAAAGGTATATGTTTTGGCTAAAAATCTGATAATAGTGGAATCTCCCGCAAAGGCGAGGACGATAAAGAATTTTTTGGGGAAGGATTTTGAAGTCGTTGCAAGTAAAGGGCATATAAGGGATCTGCCTAAAACCTCTTTCGGAATAAAAATAGAAGATGAAAACTTTATCCCGCAGTACAGGGTCACTAAAGATCATCAGGCGGTTGCCAAAGAATTGAAAGAAAAAGCCAAAAAGGCCAAAACCGTTTACATAGCGACGGACGAGGACAGGGAAGGTGAAGCCATCGGATACCATATAGCCCGCGTAATAGGCAAAGACCCGCAAGAGCTTCCGAGAATAGTGTTTCATGAAATTACGAAGACGGCTATTAAAAAAGCGCTTGAAAACCCGAGAACAATAGATATAAACAGGGTAAACGCCCAGCAGGCGAGAAGACTGCTTGACAGGATAGTGGGATATAAACTCTCACCCCTTCTTAACAAAAAAATTCAAAAAGGGCTGAGCGCCGGAAGGGTTCAAAGCGCCGCGCTTAAGCTTGTTGTCGACAGGGAAAGGGAAATCAGGGCCTTTAAACCCCGGGAATATTGGAGTATCGAGGGGATTTTTAAAAAAATAGAGGGTTCTTTAATAAAATATGAAGGCAAAAAACTTGATAAGTTCGATATTAAAACAAAAGACGAAGCCCAAAAAATCGTAAACGAACTTAAACCTCTCGAATATACCGTAAGGGAGATAGAAACAAAAACGACAACGGTGAAATCGCCGGCTCCGTTTATGACTTCGACCCTTCAGCAGGTGGCGAGCAGCGAGCTGGGATTTAGTCCCAGAAAAACAATGCAGATAGCCCAGAAACTTTATGAAGGTGTTAAAACGCCCGTGGGAGAAACCGGTATTATCACATATATGAGAACGGACAGCCTGAATATCGCAAAAGAGGCGCAAAGCGCGGCTCTTGGGTTTATAAAACAGCATATCGGAGATGAATACGCACAGGCCAAAACTTATACGACGAAATCACAAAACGCCCAGGAAGCACACGAAGCGATAAGGCCTGTTGATGTAAGGCTTACGCCGGATGATCTTAAAAACTATTTAAAACCCGACGAACTGAAATTATATACGCTAATTTTTAACAGGTTTTTAGCTTCGCAGATGAAAGACGCCAGATTCGAGACGCAAAACATTTATATTTCCCACGACAGGGGCGAGTTTAAAATAAGCGGAAGAAAACTCGTATTTGACGGATTTTACAAAGTGTACGGAAAACCGAGCGCAAATACGCTTCTTCCGGAGTTTAAAAAAGGGGAAACGCTAAAACCTGAAGATGTCAAAGCGACACAGCACTTTACAAAGCCGCCCGAAAGATATACGGAGGCGAGCCTTATTAAAAAACTCGAATCGCTCGGAATCGGAAGGCCTTCGACGTATGCGCCGACAATAACCCTTTTGCAAAACAGAAACTATGTCGAGGTGAAGGATAAAAAACTGCATCCGACGGAAATAGCTTTCAGTGTAATCGAAACGCTTGAAAAACATTTTCCTGATATTGTCGATGCGAATTTTACGGCCAATATGGAAGAAATGCTCGATGAGGTTGCGGAGGCTAAAAAAGACTGGCAGGAGGTTTTAAAGGAGTTTTACAATCCTTTTATGGAGCTTATCGATAAAGGATATAAGGAAATTCCTTCCCAGAAAATCGCCAAACCCATTGACGAAACGTGTCCTCTTTGCGGTGCGCCGCTTGTAATCAGAAAAGGAAGATTCGGGGAGTTTATAGCCTGCAGCGCATACCCGAAATGTAAATACACCCGTCCCCTTGAAGAAAAAGAAGAGAAAAAAACCGACGTTAAATGTGACAAATGCGGTGCCGATATGGTTGTTAAAAGGGGAAAAAGCGGGGAATTTTTGGCGTGCAGCAATTATCCGGAGTGTAAAAACACGAAGCCGCTGAATGCGCCCGAGGTTCTTGATGACGTCAAGTGTCCCGAATGCGGCGGGGATATAGTAAAAAGAAAATCAAGAAGAGGCGAATTTTACGGGTGCGCGAATTATCCGAAATGCAATTTTATTTCAAAATACAGGCCCGTTAATAAAAAATGCCCGGAATGCGGGTATTTGATGGCGGAGCGTACATACAGGAAAAAAGAGGTTTACGAATGTATTAAATGTAAACACAGGATTGATAAAAATTAAGAAAAAAAAACGTAAAGTTAAGGACGGAACTTGAGAATAGGAATAATGTCCGATACGCACAGAAAAGCCGGACGAGCCAAGAAAGCTATAGATTTGCTTTTAAACGAAGGTGCGGAGTTTATTCTTCACGCAGGGGACATAGTTGAAGAAGAAGTGCTTGAATACCTTGAAAAAGCCCCGGTTAGATATGCCGCGGTACTCGGTAACAACGATTTTCACCTTTATAAGGTGATAGACAGATATAATCTGACAACCGAGCCCCATTATTTTAAGCTGGCCGGCAGAACGTGGAAACTGATGCATTATCCGAAATATATGTTTCCCCTTGATACCGATATTATCGTTTACGGACACACGCATGATGTGGATATTACGTTTAACGGTAAAAACCTGATATTGAATCCCGGGGAGGTTTGTGCGAGGGATCACGGCTTTTCAACCTGTATGACACTTGATATAATTGATGAAAAATATACGGTTACACTGTTTTACAGAAAAATCAAAACAGCGGAGTGGAAAACAAAAACAAAAGAATTTATCCTTCCAAAGGTCTGAAATGAAAAAAATATACCTCTGTGCCATCAGTAACATCCGTTCCGGAGCGTGCAGCGAAGACTGCGGGTTTTGTACGCAAAGCGTGAAATGGGGTGCGGATATAAATCGATATAAACAAAAAGATTTAAGTACAATTGTAAATGAGGCGAAACTTGCAAAGAAAAACAGGGCATCGGGTTTTTGTCTTGTAACAAGCGGTAAAAATCTTGACGGTAAGACTCTTGAGTACGTATGCCGTGCGGCAAAAGCGGTGTTAAAAGAGGTTGACATTTCAATTATCGCATGTAACGGAACGGCGGATAAGGAATCCCTTAAAGAGCTGAAAAACGCGGGCGTAAAAATATACAACCATAATCTTGAAACAAGCAGGGAATATTATCCTAAAATATGCACAACCCATACATGGGAGGAAAGGTTCGGCACCTGCGAGAATGTAAAATCCGTGGGGTTGCAGCTTTGCTGCGGGGGCATATTCGGTATGGGAGAAAGTGCGCAAGATATTAAAAGTTTTATAAATTCTTTAAAACGGCTCGAACCCGAAGGAATTCCGCTTAATTTTTTTATCGAACATGAAAAACTTCCGTTAAAAGCCACACACAATAAGGAATTCGCTTTAAATATTGTAAAAGAGTTTGCAAAAGAGTTTAAAGAGGCTATAATAATGTTAGCCGGGGGAAGGGAGAAAGTTTTCGGGGATGAATGGACGAAGGCTTTAGATGCGGGTGCGAACTCCATAGTGATAGGAGATTATTTGACTACAAAAGGGGAAAAACCGGATAAGGATTTAAAAATTTTAATTAAAGAAGGGTTTGAAATAGCCGATGAATGCTGAAATTTTAATTATTTCCCTTTCGGTGATTTTGCTCGTGTCACCTTTTCTCAGCAATATGCTTAAACTCCCTATTTCGATGGTGGAAATTACCCTTGGCGCTTTTTTCAGTGCAATCGGACTTATACACCATAACGAAATGTTTAATCTGCTGGCAGAAGTGGGGTTTTTGTATCTGATGCTTTTGGCCGGAATGGAGGTTAATTTAAAAGAACTTTTTAAGATGGAAAAATCCGTTTTTAAAAAAGGTGTTTTGTTTTTAATCCTTTTAAACGTAGTAAGTCTGGTATTGGTGTTTTTATTCGGGTTTTCGAAAATTTTTCTTGTTATTATGCCTCTTATTTCCATAGGGCTTATGATTTCCATTCAGCAGGAGATAGGCAAAAGGAAATGGCTTGATCTCGCTATAAAAATAGGGGTTTTGGGGGAACTGGTGTCTATTTTGATTTTGACGGTGGTGAGCGGATATTTTGAATTCGGATTTGATGAAAAACTGCTTTTTAACATCGGGATTCTTTTTTTGTTTTTACTGTTTTTGGCGGTGGTCTTTTTTCTTGTAAGATCCCTTTTTTGGTGGTTTCCGAAACTTAAGCATTATCTGATGCCGGGGGTTGACAAATATCATCAGGACGTGAGGATTGCCATCAGTTTTTTTTTCATAATGATAGCGTTTTTGATGAAAATCCATCTCGATGTCGTTTTGGGAGCTTTTGTGGTCGGCGTTTTTATTACCACGTTTTTTGATCACAACAAAGATCTCGAGCACAAGCTTGCGCCTTTCGGTTTCGGATTTTTAATTACGATATTTTTCGTTCACGTGGGAAGTTCCCTTAACCTTTCTTTGATTTCTTTCAAAATGATTAAAGACTCGTTTTTGATTGTAACCGTAATGGTGGCCATCCGTGTGTTTGCGTCGTCGCTTTTTTATTTTATGCTGGGCTTAAAAAAAATGATACTGTTCGCCCTTTCCCTTTCAATGCCTTTGACTTTGCTGATAGCCACGGCGACTCTTGCCCATCAAAACGGAATAGTGAGCGATTACTGGTATAACGTTCTTGTTTTTACCGCCGTGCTTGAAGTTATCGTGGTAATGGTAAGCGTTAAAATTATCGAAAGAAAATCAGAGATACAGGGTGTATAATTCCTGTTCTTCAAACTCTATTCTCGATTTTAACGCTTTGCTCAGTTGTTGCAGTTCTTTTTTAAAGCGTTCCGTTTTTATTTCGTTTACGTTGTCAAACCTTTTTATAAAAGAGGCTATTGAACGGCTTATCTGTTCCATTTCCTGATGTTTGCGGTTTATGAAGTTTAAAATGCTGCCGTCGTGTTTATATTTGTTTTTAACGTATGTGTAAAAATAGTTGTCTTCATATATGATATGCAGCCGGTATTCGTAATGAAATTTTTTTAAAGCGTTCAAAACGTTCCCATATTTTCCTTTTTCGAGGTTTTTTTCTATTTTATTGAAAATTGCGAAAAGTTTCCGGTGTTCTTTTTTCAGTTCCTGGATGAGTTTTTTTTCAAAAGTGTGAACTTTTTTAAATTTGGAAATAAAAGCGTTTATTATTTTCATAACACTCCTTAATGTATGTTAAAGCGTTTGTGATTTTTGCGGGTGAAATTATAGCTTAAGTTTGCCGGGAATATTATTCGGTTGCCGAGATAAATGTTAAATTGTTTCGATTTGATATAATTCCGTTAAAAAGGATTTGAATGGTAGTGACCAGATTTGCCCCTTCCCCTACGGGATATCTTCATATAGGAGGGCTTAGAACGGCTCTTTTTAACTGGCTGTGGGCTAAAAAAAACGAAGGGAAATTCAGGCTGAGAATTGAGGATACGGATCTGAGCAGGAACAAACAGGAAGCCGTTGATGCGATACTTGAGGCATTTCAGTGGACGGGGCTTCATTGGGATGATGAAGTTGTTTTTCAGAGCGACAGGTTTGGGATTTATAAAAAATATATCGACGAACTGCTTAAAAAAGGTCTTGCGTATAAATGCTACCTTACAAAAGAAGAGCTTGAAAGCATAAGAGAAGCGAGGATGAAAGGGGAAGAGCCTCCTATTGATATCAGAAAATACAGAAATTTCGAAGGTGAGCTTGAGAAGCCTTACGTAATCAGATTCAAAGCCCCTTTGGAAGGAAAAGTAGGATTTGAAGACGGGGTTAAGGGAAAAGCGGAAATTGACGCTTCTCAGGTTGACGATTTCGTAATTGCAAGAAGCGACGGAACTCCCACATATAATTTCGTTGTGGTAATCGACGATCATGAAATGGGAATGACAGATATCATAAGGGGGGACGACCATTTTACGAACACGTTTAAGCAGGTGCTTGTATATAAAGCGTTCGGATGGGATGTGCCGAAATTCTACCACGTGCCTATGATTCACAACGAAAAAGGCTCTAAAATGAGCAAACGCGACGGTGCGGTTGACGTTATGGAGTATAAAAAAGAAGGTTATCTTCCCGAAGCTCTTTTAAATTTTCTTGTCAGACTCGGATGGAGCCACGGGGATCAGGAAATATTTTCAATTAAGGAAATGATTGAACTTTTCGACCCTAAAGACATCAACAAGGCTCCGAGCAGATACAACAAAGAAAAGCTTGAGTGGCTTAACCAGCACTATATTAAAAATTCTCCAAATGTTAGAATCGTAAGACTTTTAAAAGAAGATTTCGGAGTGGATATTATTGATCATGACAAAAAAGAAATATTAATAGACGAGCTTAAAGAAAGGGTGAAAACACTTAAAGAAATGGCCGAAGAGATTAAGAAAATTTTATCCGAGCCTGCCGAATACAACGAAAAGGCGGTTAAAAAATTTCTAAAAGACGAAGTTATAGCAAATCTCAGGGAATTTCTGGTGTTTTTAAACGACAAAGAACCGAAAACCCCGGTTGACTGGTCAGACGCAATGAATGAATTTTTAGAGTTTAAAGGCATTAAACCCAAATTCCTTATGCCGCCTTTAAGAATCGCAATGGTAGGGGATACCAAAGGAATAGATCTTTCGGCAATGCTCAGCGTTTTAGGAAAAGAAGAGGTTAAAAAAAGAATCTCCAAACTGCTCGCAAAATTCGAGGTTTTTTAAACCTTCCCCTTTTTTTATATAAACTGTGCTATAATTTTATATAAACTAAAAGGGGTTTGCTATGACTATATCTATCGGAGAACTGCAAAAAAACATCTCGCTTCTTAAAAAAATAAAAGAGCCTATTATCGTTGTCGATAAAAGAACGAATAAAAAAATCGCCAAAATAGAGCCGATTGAAGAAAAAGACGATATGAAACTGTTAGAAAAGATTTTAGAAGGATTAGAACCTCAAGATAAAGTTGCCACAAGAGAAGATTTTGAAAGGGTATATGAAGAGCATTTAAGGGAAAAATATGGTTTTAATTGATAGTAACTACATACTAAGGTTTTTGACAATGACGCCGAAAGAGCATTTTGTAATAGCAAAAAATTTATTTGAAGATGTAGCAAAAGGCAAAATAGATGCTATTATAAGCGAAGGTGTTGTTATGGAGGTTTATTTTGTGCTTAGTAAATTTTATAAATGGGAGAAAGAAAAAATTATTGATAAATTAACGGCTATTTTAGAATTTAAAAACGTTGTAAACGAAGACAAAGCGGTATTGATTTATGCATTAAACATTCTTAAAAAACACAATATCGATTTTATTGACGCGTTTTTATGTGCGAAAGCCAATTTTTACGGATACGAAGTCAGGACTTTTGACAAAGACATTAAAAAGTGTCTTTAATTTCTTTTGAGAAAATAAAAAACTCCAAGCATTATAACCGCATATACCATATCAACCCCCAAAATCGCAATAATCGCACCCATTGTAACAACAGCTGAAAGTGCCGTTTTGGTTTTTAGAATTTTAAGTGCCGAAAGGGACACTAAAAAATAGATTAAAACAAACACTCCGTTTGAGTATGTTATTAAAAAATCCACTTTAAACCCGTACATAAACTTTAAAATACTGACCGCCAGAATAATTCCCATAATTATAAAAAGAGCCTTTTTAAATCCTATATTCAGGGTCGTTGAAAGACGTGTCAGGGATGCCACGTATAAATTCAGAGCCATTATGCAGATTATAAACGCCACAACGGCCATAATTTTATCCGCATAAGGCATTATGTGCGAGGCTACGCATACAAGTGAATGGATGTTTTTAGATTCGTTTCCGTATGCGTTAAACACAAGAAGCGAAAACGTAACCGCCATATACATAAAAGCAACCGTAATTATCCCGATTACTACGGCTTTGAAAAAATCGTTTTCGTTTTTGAATTCGTGTGAAATATGGCTCATCGCCTCAATCCCCACAAAGCACCAGAATATTATCCCGAGGGTTTTTATTATATGAAATTCATGCGCGTTTATATGGAAGTTCTGAAACAGCGAAACGGTAAAAAAAGTCGAAATTATCGTAATTATGATAACCGCCACGGCAATGTTTATGTTTGATGAAACCGTCAGGCTCATCAGGTTTAAAATCAGAATTATCGCACTTGCCAAAAATATAAATTCAATCAGGTATTCGCTTCCAAACGCGCCTGCAAGGTATGAAGCGGCTGTGATTATTACAACCGGAGGGCCTATGGGGATAATTGAAAGGTATAGAAGTTTTGCGGCAAATCCCATTTTTTCTCCGAAAGCCTCTTTTACAAACGTGGCACTCCCTCCGGCGCTCGGATACATGATGCCGAGCTTGCCGAATACAAAAGCCACAGGAAGTATCATCAAAGCCATTACAAACCATAAAATAAGCGCCGCCCAGCCGCTGTATGTCGCACTCAGAGCCGGTACGATAAAAACACCGCTTCCAAGAAGCGTAATAACGATAGTTGCAATCCCCTGTCTTAAAGAAA
>NZ_JBMYAU010000121.1:0-4189 GCF_053994455.1 Nautilia sp.
CCAACGACGAATATAAATTAAAGGAAATGGTGGATGCGTTTATTTCCGTTCCCAAAAATCTTTTAATGGGGAAGAGTCTTGATGTGACAAGCTATAAAAAGCCGGTTGTCGAAGCTTATGAATCTCCTATTTACGTTCCTTTCGGAAGAAAGGTATATTTAAGCGATCTCGGCTATGAAGATTTCAAATTTTTCAATCCGGCATATCAGTATACCGTAAATTTCAACATACCTCCGGACGTTTTTCTTCTTTCCCAGAAAAAGTTTGTTTTTCATATGTATTACAATTACAACGCGGCGGTTGAAAAAGCGTCCGCCATTAATATTTTTATAAACGGAAAATTTTTAACCGCTTTAGAGATAAAGAATAAATTCGGTACTCTTTTAGAGGATAAAAAGTTAAAGATTCCGGTTTATATGCTGAGTCCCGGTAAAAACACCATCACCATACAGTACGCTCTTAAAGCCCCGGGGGCAAGTTACTGTAAATCTTCAAATTTCAGGCTTTTGCAGGGGACCGTGTTTACAAGCAAGTCTTATCTTGAGTTTCCTAAATTTTTACATTGGAGAGAAATGGCTTATATGGAACTTTTTACCACTACGGCATATCCGTTTTCCATATATCCCGATTTGAGAGATACCCAGATATATTTGGCTGAAAAAACTTCCAATCTTATTTCTTCAATGTATACCCTGATGGCATATATAGGGGAAAAAACCCTTGTTCCGCTGTATAACGTTTCAGTGGTAAATTCAAAAGGCGACATAGCAAAGGACAGCAATGTAATAGCGTTTGGTTTCGGACTTCCGAAGGAATTTTATAAAAATATGCCCATACTTTTCGACGCAAATAAGATAACGTTAAAATTCGACGTGTTCAAGAGAATAGAAGATACACTTAAAAACAGAATGCTCGGCGAAAAGGAAAACAGCAATCTTAAAACCATAATAAAACTTAAAGACAGTCTGATTGATGAAACGGTTTTTACCGAAGGGCGGTCACCTTATTCCTCCAATAAAACGTTTTTGCTAATTACGTCTAAAAACGATTACGATATTCTAAAGAGTATAAAGAGCCTCTATGAACCGGTGTTTGCCAGTAAGGTTAAAGGGGATTTGGTGGTTGTTGACAATAAATCCGATAATGTTTATCATGCGAATGTCGGGAAAAAGTATTATGTAGGACATTTGCCTTGGCTCGAATATTTTATGTTTAAAGTCGGTTTTTCGTATCCTATGCTGCTTCTGATGTTTATTGCGGTTGCATTCGTGTTAATTATCATCCTTAAGTTTTTACTTGATGTAAGACATAAATTTAAAGTGAAAAAATGAAAAAGCTGATTTTTCTTTTTTTCTTTGTTTTTTTATATTCCTATAACCCTGAAAGTTTTATTAAAAACGATTCTTTTGTCGTTGACCCTTATAACAGTTACAGAGTAACCTCCGAGTCCCAGGGTTACGGAATGATTTATGCGTATGTTATGGGGAATAAAGAGCTTTTTGATAAAATTTGGTCGTGGACAAAAACAAATATGCAAAGAAAAGACGGGCTTTTCGTGTGGAGGTACAATAAAAAAATAATCGATTACAACAACGCTATAGACGGTGATATGTTTATAGCATACGCTTTGATTAAAGGCTCTTTGAAATGGAAAAATCCCGTTTATTTCAATGAAGGTATAAAAATAATTAACGAAATAAAAAAATACGCCCTGAACATTAACTGCAACGAAATTTTTATTCCCGCACACGACGGTTTTGTAAAAAACAACGGTATAGAAATATTTCCGAGCTATTATGTTCCTTTTATTTTTTCATATTTTTATAAAGTAACACATCAGGGCGTGTGGAAAAATTTGTACGAGTATTCATATTCGCTTACCGATAAAATATTAAGCGATAAAATGTTTTTCTCTTTTTTTGAAAAAAAGCTGTATACTGAAGATACCGTGAGTATGGATGCATACAGAGTTATTCTTTACAGGGTGCTTGCGAAGGAAAACATATCCGAACTTAAAAACAGTTTTAAAAAAATAAACGAATTTTTTAACAAAAAAGGATATATTCCTTTAATTTATAGGTATAACAGCACAAATCAGATGAAAACGGAATCTCCTTACTGTGTTTACAGATGGTTTTATATATTATACGGCGACAAGGCTTATTTGAACAAATATAACAGTTTGAAAAGAAATGACAAACAAAACTATTTTTGCACTTTCTTGGATTTCTTTTTAGAAAAGGGGATTAAATGAAAAAAATGTTACTTATCGGAATTATGTTTTTAGAAGTGCTTTTTTCTTATACTTTGATTGTTACTCAAAAATCCGATGCGGACAAACTAAAAACGGTCGGTATTAAATGTGTTTATGACAGTGTCAACCAAAATTACAGATGTGTAAAATCAGCCGATTTGTTGCAGCTAAAACGTATAAAAAACTATATGAAAAAAGAATATGGTATAGATTCTTATATAGCTCAGGACAATTATGTAAAAAACAGAAATACATTAAGCGAAACCGGAAATATAAAAAACGTTCAAACGGACAATATGAATGTTTCCAAAGAAACTGTTATAAACGATGTTCCTATACAAACTGCAGATATTCCGAGAAGCGGTTACTGTATACAGGTTGCAAGTTCACCTTTCAAAAAGGGAATGCTGAAACTTTTTGCAAAGTATGCAGACAAACCCTTGGCGAGGGTTGAAAAAATAGGATCCAATTATGTTTTAAGAATAGGAGAGAGCAGAAATTACAGGGATATAAAAAAACTTTACAGGCAGATAAACAGGGGGTTTATCAGAAAATGCGATTATATTCCGAAAAGGATTATTAAATCGGGTGCGGCCGTTGCGGCGGAACCCGTAAGCGACACAGTTGTAATCGATACGCTTATTCCCAAAAAAAGCAAGGTTTCAGTAAATGAGATGTATGACGCTTTAAATTCGGGGGATCTGATTAAAGCCAAAAAAATGGCCGAGAAACTCAAATATACCAAATATGCGAACGATGCGTATAATGTATTGGGTATAGTGGCTATGAAAATGGGTAAATGGGACGAGGCTTGTAGGTATTTCTATAAAACAAGAAACAAAAAGCTTTTAAACACTGCCTGTTATACGGACAATTTAAAAAAAGGTTATTCTGTTTTACAAAGAAATCCTAAACTTTCTTTAAACTATTTTTACAAAGCAAAAAAATATAAAAATACGAAAGATATTGAAGTGGGAATAGGTTACGCCTATCTCAATATGAAAGATTACAAAAAAGCCGAAATGATATTTCAGAATCTATACAGCAGGTATCCTGAAGATAAGGACGTAATAAAAGGTTACGCCATAGCTTTGTATAATCTGAAAAAATATGATAAATTGAAAAGCTTAGGTTCCAGACTTCCCCCTAAATACGCCAAAGAACTCGAAAAATATGACGTTTACATGGATCTTGACAGGGCAAACGCTCTTATTAAAGAACAGAAATACGACGAGGCTGAAAATATACTGCTGAATCTTTACAATAAAAAGCCGGATAATATAAGTGTTCTTTTAACACTCGGTAATTTGTATTTGCAAAAAGACGAGCCCGATAAAGCTGAAAATTTTTTTAAAAACGTGCTTATAATAAATCCTGACAATATTTACGCTTTAAACGGTTTAAAAGCCGTCGCATTGAAAAGAGGCAATTACAAAAAAGCTCTGGAATATGTCAACAGGCTTAAACAGTTGGGAGTAAATGAAGACGACAGTGAAATTAAAAGTATGTATTATATGCAGCTGGCAAGGGAGGCTTTGAAAAACAAAAACTGCGATGAAGCCGGGAAAGATATAAACGTATTGATGAATTACGTCCAAAAATCCGCCGATTTTTATATGATTTTGGGAGATTATTATTCAGTTTGTAAAAAAGACAGCAGAAAAGCTTTTTTAAATTATGAAAAAGGCTATCAGCTTGCAAAGGATAATTTCGACGTAAAACTTAAATTTTTGTATTCCCTTTTGAATTACGATATGTTTACACAAATTAAAATCGTACTCGGTACCATTGATACGGATAATCTGACGCCGAAACAGAAAAAAGAGCTTAGAGATTTTTATAAGGCACTTTATGTAAAATACGCTTCGTATAAATTTAACAATAAAGAGTATAAAACTGCTATTCGTGTTGCACAGTACGGACTTAACTATGATC
>NZ_JBMYAU010000122.1:0-5966 GCF_053994455.1 Nautilia sp.
GGAGATAAAGAAAAACAAAAAGAATTTAAAAAAAATTCTTAAATGAAATAGATGCTTCAAAAATAAAAAAGCCTTTAAAATTACTGTTTTGCGATGAAATGAGATATGGACTTATGTCGAATTATAGGAGAAGTTGGTCAAAAATTGGAGAGAGGACAATAATTGAAAATCAACAGGAATATGTAAATAGATATTTATATTCGGCAATAGACCCAATAAACGGTGATAGTTTCCATATGTATAAAGTTCCTGATGTAAATACATTATCAACAAAAACATTTTTAAATGAATTAAAAGAGTTTTATAAAGACTGTCATCTAATCATTGTTTGGGATAATGCTTCATTTCATAAGAGTAAAAGATTTCAGGAAGATAATGATTTAACTATATTATTTTTACCTTCATATTCACCAGAGTTAAATCCAACTGAAAGATTTTTTCAAGAAGTTAGAAAAGTCACTGCTAATAGAATATTTGAAAATATTGAAGAACAAGAAAAATTAATTGATGAAGCTTTAACAGATTGGATAAATAATCAAGAAAAAATTAAAAAACTTTGTGGCTTTCATTGGATTATTGAAGGTTGGAATAAATGCTTAAATATGTAAGATTTATTTCGAGGATTGGTATAACTTATTTTTATCTGAGGATAATAATCAAAACCGTTTATCGTCAAAGGCCGGTTTCCTATTTCCTTTACCACTATTTGAAAAATTTTATCCAGGGCGTCTTTTTCAAAATTTTTAATCAAAAACGTAAATATGTCTTTTTGCACATCGTAATTCTCCATAGGACACTCAATAAAAAAACCTCTAAGAAAGTTTTTAACACGCTTAACAAGCCTTGTTTTCAGTTTCTGAAGGGTGTCTTCGTCATATACTATTTCCAAATCCGCAAAATGATCAATTTTTACAAATACGAGAAGCGCCTCTTTTATAAATTTCAGTTTGTCGTTGATTAGTTTTTCTGCATTTATAAGATGTGTTATGTCTTTTCTCAGGACGATAAATTCCTTAATATTACCGTTTTCATCCAAAACCGGCTGTATAACACTTTCCACATAATACGCGCTTCCGTCATTTTTCTGTTTTTTATAATTCCTTTCCATGTTTTTTTGTTCAGTATGGTGTTCCACATCTTTTGAAAAACCTCTTTTTTCATATCCGGATGTCTGATTATATTATGATTTTTCTCTAAAAGCTCTTCTTTTTTATAACCCGATATTTTTTCAAAAGCATCGTTTACATACGTAATCCTGCCGTTTACATCGGTTTTTGATACGATTAACGTATCGTCCACTATTTTTTTATACTGATTGAGCAGTATGTTTTCATAATCTCTGTTTTTTATTATGTTGCTTATGGCTTTTACGAAAAGAGACTCGTCACAGTTTGCAGGCAGTATAGCTTTTACTTTTTTGTCAACCGCCTCTAAAAGCACATCCTCTTTAAGCGGCGGTGACACAAACAACACCATATTGTCACATTCTCTTTCGTAAATGCTTTTTTCATCCACCAGACAAAGATCACACTCTCTTTCAGCTGTCAAAATCTTTTCAAAAAGATAAGAAAAAGAAAAGTTTTTCACATAAGCGCATACTTTGAGCTTTTTCAATTCCTTTATTAAACTTTCCATACTCAACTCTTGTAATTTTTTAACAATTATAACAAATCGGGTCTGTGAAATTTGGTTTTAAACAAAGAAAGTTTTTCCTGCCATTTTTTAATTTCTTTATGATTGCCGCTTTTAAGAATAGGAGGAACCTCACCGTCTTTGGAAAACTGAGGAGGCTCAAGCAAATTGGCACCGAAACTCTCCCCTTCAAGCGATTCGCTGTTTCCGAGCACGCCTTTTACGTTTCTGAGAACCGCATCGGCTATTACGAGGGCTCCCAATTCACCTCCCGTTAAAATATAATCCCCTATACTCAGCACCTCATCGGCAAAATCCTCTATAAGTCTTTCGTCAAAGCCTTCATATCTTCCGCACACAAGTATCAAAACCTTTTCGGAAGCCAACCTCACGGCGTCTTTTTGGTTAAATTTTTTAGCAACAGGAGTCAAAAACAGGACTTTTGAACCGCCGTATTTTGATTTTAAATAAAAAAGACAGTTTCTAAGAGCGGTATTGTCTATAATCATACCGGCCCCTCCGCCCGCAAGCGGCGTATCAACTCTTTTGTATTTGTTATCGGAAAAATCCCTGAAATTTACAAATTCTATTTCAAAAATATTTTTTTCAACGGCTTTTTTTAATATGGAGTCTTCAAAATAGCATTTTATTAAATCAGGAAAAAGGGTTACGAAGATTATTTTCATAAGAGCGATTCAAGCAGTTCTTTCGCGCCTGAGGCTTCGATTGTTTTGTTTTCAATATCCACATTTCTGACGTTTCTTTTAAAGTCTATTAAAAACCTTTTGGGATATTTTTTTTCAGTAAATTTTTTATCGGTATCTATTACAAGATAATCGGTCATATTCGCACGTTCGATTTCCCTGACTTTCCCGAGAAGCTCTCCGTTTTCAAATAAACTACAGCCTATAATGTCAAACCAGAAATATTCGTTATCTTTAAGTTTTATATTCTTTTTTGTAGCTTCTTCGGTAGTATAAAGCATTCTGTTCGTAAGTTTTTTCGCATCCTCCGGTGTATTTACACCTTCAAATTTGACAAGTCCTCTTTTTAAGTCGATTTTTTCGATAGTGAGTTTTGTTTTATCGGAATCAAAAGTAACCCCGGCTTTGAACTGTTCGGGAAAATCGGTCAAAAGGTGGATTTTCTGCCACCCTTTTATACCGTAGCTTTTACCTATTTTAGCAATAGGAATCTTATTCATCTTCGGCTTTAACCGTTATTTTATAATTTTTATTCTCTTTTGCACGGCACCCGCTTATAACGGTTTTAATGGCTTTTACCATTGAGCCTTCTTTACCTATTATCCTGCCCACATCGGCTTTTTTTGCATAAATAACTATTTCATAAAAATCTTCGTGAGGCACCACCTCAACTTTTACACTTTCAGGCTCAAATGCCAGCAGCCTGGCAAATTCCTCTACGAATTCAACAACCATTAAGCGTTGTTTTCCTCAGCGATTTTTTTAAGTTTGCTTACTCTTTCGCTCATTTGCGCACCAACACCCAGCCAGTAGTTAAGTCTGTCCAAATCCATTTTAACAGTTGCGGGTTCGGTCATCGGGTTGTAATATCCGATTGATTCAATCCATCCCGAATCTCTTCTTTTTCTGCTGTCAGTTACAACTATTCTGTAAAAAGGTCTTTTTTTTCTACCAAATCTTGCAAGTCTTATTTTTACCACGTTTACTCCTTAGTTTATTTTGTTTTTAATCCCGCCCAAACCTGCCCGTATACAAATTAATTCGGAATTTTAATATATTATTTAGGAAAATTCAAGCCCTGGGTCATTTTCATAAGCTCATTCATATTGGGCATTTTTTTACCTGCGAATTTTTTAGCCATTTTAGCGGCGTTTTGGAACTGTTTATTGATTCTGTTTATTTCCTGTACGCTCAGTCCCGCACCCTTTGCAATTCTTCTTCTTCTGCTGGCACTTTCTTTAATAAGTTCCGGGTTTTGTCTCTCTTTGGGCGTCATAGAACTTATCATCGCTTTTATTTTTTTAATTTCGGAAGAATTTTCAAGATCCATGTCACCGAGCTGTTTTATCATATTGCCCATACCCGGAATCATTCCGAGCAGGTTTTTCATATTGCCGAGCTTTTTCATCTGTTCAAGCTGGTTTAAAAAGTCCTCATAGTTAAACTTGCCTTTTTTTAATTTTTTGGTAAGTTTTTTCGCTTCTTTTTCATCGATTATCGCGGAAGTTTTTTCTACCAGACCTTCAATGTCCCCGGCACCCATTATACGGCTGACGATTCTCTCGGGCACGAATACCTCGATATCCTGTACCTTTTCCCCCGTTCCTATAAACCTTAAGGGCTTTCCGACCTGGTGTGCAATACTAAGCGCCACCCCTCCTTTTGAATCACCGTCGTACTTGGTTAGAATTACCCCCGTTATATCAAGCTTTTCATCGAACTGTTTTGCGGTATTCAGCGCGTCTTTACCCGTAAGAGAATCGGCTACGTAGAAAATTTCATCGGGATTTACCTCTTTTTTGATTTTAATCAGCTCGTTCATAAGCTCTTCGTCAATAGCCAGACGTCCCGCCGTGTCTATTAAAACAACGTCATAAAACTTTTCTTTACCCTCTTTTACGCCCCTTTTGGCTATATCTACCGGATCTTTTGAATTTTCGTCATAAAATATGTCAAGTCCGTTTTGCTCCGCTAATTGTTTTAACTGTTCAACAGCGGCAAGTCTTTGAAGGTCCGCCGCAACCATTAAAACCTTTTTCTTTTTGAACTGTTTAAGGTAATTTGCAAGTTTCGCCGTGGTTGTGGTTTTACCGCTACCCTGAAGACCCGTCATCAAAACAACCGTGGGAGGCTTGTTAGAATATACGAATCCGTAATTTCCGGGAGCCGTCAGAATATTTGTTAAAGATTTGTCCAGAGCTTTTAAAAAATTGGCCTTCCCTATTCCGGCTCTTTTGGTTTCTATTTCCACTTCTCTTAAAAGTTCTTTTACCACTTTAAAATGTACGTCGGATTTTAAAAGATTTTTTTTCAGTTCGTCCAAGGCTTTTTTAAGCGCCTTTTCATCGTCTTTCATCCTTATTTTATTAATGGCGCTTTTAAAGCCGTCGCTTATCCTATCAAACATTACTCTCCTTTCATTCAAATGAAATCGTGAAAACGTGAAATTGTGAAAACGTTTTTTTTATTTTTATCATTTTCTGTTACTTTTTAATGATTTTATCATATTCAAAATCATTTTTTTTAAACCTTTTATTTTTGAGAATATTTTTTCCGTATTTTCAGTTAAAAAATTTAATTTTTTAGCAATAATCAATTGTGTTTCAAGTTCCGACAATGAACCTAAAGCTATATATAAAAATTGTATAAATTCTTTAGTTGTCTGTCTAGAAGCACCTTCTGCTATATTACTAGGAACAGAAACTGCGGCTCTTTTTATCTGAGAACTAAGTCCAAAAATTTCTGTTTTAGGAAAAAATTCTGTAATTTTATAAATTTCTTCTACCATATCTATTCCAACTTTCCAAATTTTCAAATCCATATGATTTGTAACCATTATATCCTTTCCCATTTCATCGGTTTCACGGTTTCACCGTTTTCACCTTTTTCTCTTCCCATCCCTCTCTTCTTGCATTTTAAAGTCCCCCGGTTCAGGCGATGTAAAATTATAATCAAATATTTTAAATTTATGATGATGAAGCATAACCCTTTTAAACGGTTCTCCTCCGTATTTTTCATCACCGAGTATCGGATGATCCACAGCTTTCAAATGAGCTCTTATCTGATGTGTTCTGCCCGTGTGTATTATCGCTTTTATCTTAGATTTCGTCCTGAACGCCAATACGGGTTCGATTTCGGTAACGGCTTCCTCGCCGTCTTTTGAAATTTTGGCAAACGCCCCGCTTTTTGTTTTTATAACCTTTATAGGCAGATCTACTGTCATGGGTTCGGGTACAATCCCGCTCACCCACGTTATGTATTCTTTATATACGTTTTGATTTTTAAATTCTTCGATGGCTTTTTTTCTAAAAGTTTCATTTTTTACCAAAATCAAAATTCCGCTCGTCTCTTTGTCGAGCCTGTGAAGAAGCTCAAACCCGAACATTTTTGCAACTTCCTCACTGGTAATATAAGGTGGTTTGTCAACTGCTATCAAATTATCGTCTTCAAATATTTTTTTCGGCTTCGGAAATTGTAAAACTTTAAATTTCGTGTTAACGGGGAGAAGCCCCCTTGCAATTTTTACTTTTTTATCTTTGGCGAAAACCAGACCCCTGTCAATAAGTTCTTTTGCGGCACGGTTTGAAATTTTCTCCTGTTTCGCCAGAAGAATATACGCTTTTTCGTTCA
>NZ_JBMYAU010000123.1:0-5966 GCF_053994455.1 Nautilia sp.
TTAAGTTCATCTAAAATATTATTTTCTTTTTGGTTTTTGATCACTTCAAGAGCATTTAATTTTGCAAGTTTTATTAGGCTTTTTCTCTCTTTTGTAGTAGGGGTTATGATGTTGATTTTTTTATTAAACTTTTCGCTTAAAACCTGACTTAACCATTCTCTTTCTTCAAAATCGTCTCCGACTAAAATTTTGTTTGAGGTAAACGGTGTTTCGGTTGAATAAAACTCAAGTATTGCTCTTGTATAAATTTCTCCTATTTCGGGTATAGTTTGAGAATTGATAACGGAATTGCTGCTTGCAACCACTTTTCCCTGTCTGACGAATATCCTGATAACTACAGCTTTTTTATTGAATATTTCAACAGCAAATATATCTAAATCTTCAAGTTTTGCCAAATCAACGTGAGAATAAATTTCAGCGCTTTCAATGGATTTGATTCTGTCCCTTATTTCCGCAGCTTCTTCAAACTGCAGATTTTCGGCGTATTTTTGCATTTTTTGGTTTAAAATTTCAAGTATTTTTTCTTTATCATGTATAAGTGCTATCGCCTGATTGACATATTTCATATATTCACGGCTTGTAACCTTGCCAACGCATGGAGCCAAACATCTCCCTATCTGGTGATATAAACAAGCCTTACTGCTTTTTAGACAGTTTTTTGATTGAACAAGAGGTATTTCTTCATATATCGTTTTTAGTATCGCACTTGCACCGCTGCTGAATGGTCCGAAATATTTTATGTTTTTGCCTTTTACCACTTTACGCGTAATTTGTGGCATCGGAAAAGGCTCGTCAAGATCGATGTATATATAAGGGTATGTTTTATCGTCACGAAGTAAAATATTATATTTAGGTTTTAGCTGTTTAATTAAAGAATTTTCAAGTATAAGAGCGTCGTTTTCATTTTCTACCACTATATAATTTATATCTTTAGCTTCACTAATCATTTTATATATTCTGGGTGACAAATTATCCGCAGGTCTGAACGGGTTAAAACGGAAATAGCTTTTTACACGTTTTTTAAGGCTTTTTGCTTTCCCTATGTATAAAAGTTTTCCGTTTTCGTCAAAATACTGATAAATTCCGGGCTGATCGGGTAAGGATTTTATTTTTTCACTAAATGACAATGCATGCCTTTTTTAGTGAAATTATAATAAAAAAGGAAGAAAATCAGTTTCTTCCGAATGCTCTTTTAATGATGTTTTCATCAGGTTTCGTAAGAGCTGTTACTATCAGAAGTGTTATCGTAGAAAGTGGTAAAGCAATTACAAGGGCGTCAACAAAAGCCCATTTGCTGTGTCCTAAAATTGAATTAACACCGAAAAGTGCTTTTGCCACTCCTAAAGATTTAGCTTCTTTGAAGTGGCAGAAAAGAAGCCAGAATGATGATGTTAAAAACCCGACAATCATACTGGCAATTGCCGCTGGTTTTGTAATTCTTTTAAAGAAAAGCCCGAATATGAAACTAGGTAAGAAAATAGAAGCGCAAAGTGCAAAGAATATAGCCGTTGACCTGGCGATAATTGCCGGTGCTTTTTGGAATTTATAAGCTAAAAATACTGAGAATAAAATTACGATAACAATACCGATTTTTGTCCAAAGAGTTGTTTTTTCCCTGTCTGCTCCGAGGCTTTCAAAAATATCCCTACCGACAGCCGTACCCATTGTGTGAAACTGGCTTGATAGGGTTGACATTGCCGCTGAGATTAGTGCGAAAAGGAATATAAAGCTAAACCAGTGAGGCAGTGCGCTGTTTATAAAGTGAGGTATAACTTTTCCGATAGCTCCCGCAGCCTCAAGAGAGTTTTTACCACCCATATTTTCAAAATACCATGCGTTTGTAAGGCTTCCGACTATAAAAATAACACCTGTCATAGCTAAAATAAAAACACCACCAACTAAAACTGCTCTATTAAGTTCTTTTTTACTTTTAACAGTCATAAATCTAACGATTAACTGAGGTTGGGCTAGAACACCTATACCAACTCCTAATGTAATAGTGGTAATTACAAAAAGCCATCCAGGACTCATAAACACAGGCATTTTGTTCCATCCTTCAAATCCCCAAAGCTGTGATAATTTCATCATAAAATCACCGCTTCCTGGAACTAACTCTTTTAATGATACGCCCGAGAGTCTATCAACTACCGTTACTTGCCATACGTGATCAAGTTTGGCAAATGCTGCGTCAATTCCGCCAAGAGAACTTACAACCATAACGATTAAGAAAACCATAGCAATAAACATAATACTTCCCTGAAGGGCATCCGTGTACATAACGCCTTTGAGCCCTCCGGCCAATACGTAAGCCGTAATTATAAGTGAAAATATCAAAAGTGCGATATGGTAATTTACACCGAAATAGACGCTTAAAAACTGAACGCCGCCGATTAATACCGCAGTAGCGTAAAGCGGCATAAACGCTAAAATAATTACCGCCGCAAATATCTGAATAAATTTAGAATCATATCTTTTCCCTAAAAATTCAGGAAACGTATGAGCGTCAAGTCTTAGTCCCATTTTTCTCGTAGGATTTCCAATGAAAACAAAAGCGATAAACACACCTACGAAAATGTTAAGAAAAGTCAGCCACAAAAGCGAATTTCCAAGCCAAGCCGCAACACCGCCGAATCCGACTATAGCCGCAGTTGAAATGAAAGTGGCTCCGTAACTTAACGCCATTACGAAAGGATGGGTGTCACGACCCGCAAGTAAATAATCGGTTGAAGTTTTTGTTTTTGAATATCCCATCCATCCTAGCCATCCTACCGCTACTAAATACAGGATGATTATTGCAATTTCTAAAAAACTCATAACAACTCCTCATTTATTTCTTTTTCTTCTTCAGCCCACTTTGCAAGCAGAACTTCATTACTTTCTTCATCACCCTTGTTCCAATTGATAATTCCGTAAACTACACAGAGTAATGCACTGAGTATCGTCAGCCAGAAAGCCAGACTGACACCCATATCAAAATGCGACATTTTTTCTCCTTTTTGTTATCATATCAACTAAATTTTACCTAAATTTATGAAAATTAATCAAAAATTAAAAAAATTTTTGCTATCATTGTTTAAATTCTACACAAAGGTGAAGTATGAAGTTGACATTAATGGGAAATGAAGCTATCGCCTACGGGCTTTTGCATTCAAATACTAAAATGATAAGCGGTTATCCGGGAACTCCCTCGAGCGAGATACTTACAACCGTACAGAAAATAAAAAAAGATCTGCCAATTTACGCAGAGTGGGCTACGAATGAAAAAGTCGGCTTTGAAGTCGCATACGCCGGGGCGGTAGCCGGTGTAAACGCAGCCGCAACGATGAAGCAGGTCGGGCTGAATGTGGCAAGCGACGCACTTATGAGCGCCTCTTTTATAGGAAACAAAGGGGCATTTGTATTAATTGTGGCGGATGATCCCGGGTTTAACTCTTCCCAGACGGAGCAGGACAGCCGGGAGTTTGCCAGGTTTGCCAGAATTCCCGTGGTTGATCCGGCAACCCCTCAGGAAGCTTACGATTTTACGAAACTTGCAAGTGAAATTTCCAAAGATTTTGAAATTCCCGTAATGCTCAGAACCGTTATGAGGGTTTCACATTCAAGGGAAATCGTGGAAATTGATGGTGATTTTGAATTTAAAGACACCGAAGGCAGTTTCAAGCGTGATATTCCGAGATGGGCGGCGGTTCCGAGAGCCGGAAGATTAAAACAGGCTTACGAACAGCTTGATAGGATAGATAAAATAAGAGAATATAATTATAATGAACTGATAAAGCCTAAAATAAAAGAACTTAAAGGAACTAAAAATCTTATTGTTTCAAGCGGGACGGCTTACGGTTATGTAAAAGAAGTTTTGGAAGAACTCGGGCTTGATATAGATCTTTTAAAAATTGATATGCCGTATCCTCTACCTGCGGATAAACTTAAAGAACTTGTTAAAAAATATAACAAAGTTCTTGTGGTTGAAGAGACTTATCCTGTAATAGAAGAAGAAATAAGATGCGAAAACGTTTACGGCAGAATGAGCGGGCATATGCACCAAATAGATGAGATGAACAAAGAAAGGGTTCTTGAAGCGTTAACAAAAATAGGTTTTTACGAAGGTGAAAACATTTATAAACCTGTATTTACGCCCGAAAATCCTAAAATGAGAAAACCGAATCTATGTCCCGGATGTCCTCACAGGGATGTATATTTTGCAATTAAAAAGGTATTCAGACCGAAAAAATCGATTTATCCTTCAGATATCGGATGTTATACGCTTGGAATCAATCTTGACGCAATCGATACCGTTTTATGTATGGGTGGAAGTGTATCAATGGCTCACGGATTTTCCATAGCGGATAAAAACAAAACGGTTATTGCGACTATCGGGGATTCCACGTTTTTCCATTCGGGAACGGCTCCGCTTATAAACGCCGTATATCAAAAGGCTAAATTCATACTTGTAATACTTGACAATTCTACTACCGCAATGACAGGCCGCCAGACTACACCTGAGAGGGCTACAAGCGGTGAAGTGGATATTAAAAAAGTGGCCGAAGGATGCGGCGCGGAAGTTATGGAATATTTTTACAAACCAGATATTAATGAGACAATCAATTTCTTTAAAGAAGTGAAAAAAAGATTCGACGAAACCGACAGACCGCTTGTGGTAATCAGCCGTCAGTACTGTGTACTTGATAAAGAAAGGGCCACTCAGTTTCTTCCGGGAATTTTTGCTACCGTTGATGAGGAAAAATGTGTGGCGTGTGATGTGTGCACAACTCAATACGTTTGTCCTCCGATGCATTACAACGAAAGAGGCAAAATCGAAATCGATCCGCTTTTATGTATAGGCTGCGGTGTATGTATAAGCGGTATATGTCCGACGGACGCATTTATTCCAAGAAAGGATGAAAAATGAAATATCAGATAGTTGTTGCGGGATTCGGAGGACAGGGAGTTGTCTTTTTGGTAAAGGTACTCAGTATATGTGCCGGTAAAAAAGGGTATAAATTTTTAGGAACTGAAAATCACGGAATGAGTCAGAGAGGAGGAAGTGTAAGCTCTCATATCAAAATAGGGGATTTTTACAATCCTTTAATTGATCTCGCCCAGGCTGATTTGCTGATAGGACTTGACAAAGATGAAGCAATCCTCAATCTTCCATATCTTAAAAGAGGCGGAAATGTAATAGTAAATGCGGACGAATTTCCTGAAATTGACGCAAACGTGTTTGCCGTGAATGCAAACGGACTGGCGGAAGAAGGGATTTTTGACGCTAAAGGGCTTAATGTCTTTATGCTGGGGCTGACTTTGGCAAGAGTAAAGGATTTCCCTTTCAGTGTGGATGAGGTAAAAGCGGCGATTGAAGAGATAAATCCTAAATTCGCCCCTCAAAACTTTGATATTTTAAATAAAGCGCTTGAATATGGAAAAAATTAAAACTTTTTTTGCCGAAGGCAGGGAATTTTCCAAAAATATAGGAATAGAACTTTTGGAAGTGCATTACGGGTATGCAAAAGCTGCCCTTAAAATAACAGAGTTTCATCTTAATCAGGCCGGTGTGGCGCACGGCGGGGCGATATTTACCCTTGCCGATTTCGCTTTTGCGGTTGCAAGCAATTCGTTCGGAAAGGTGTCTTTGGCCATCAACACATCCATATCCTTTATTCACGCAGGAAAACTCGGGGACAAACTGATAGCTGAAGCCAGACTCGTGGATGAGAGCAACAGACTCGGAACTTATGAAGTGATAATAACAAACGGTGAGAAAAAAATAGCGTTTTTTACGGGAACGGTTTATAAAACTAAAAAAGATGTGATTTGAAATGTGAAATGTTTCAATGGAAAATGGAAAATTCAAAATTGAGAATTAAATATTTATGTAAAAAAATATTCGATATAAAAACAAAAGGAGGAAAAAATGATATGGAATAAAATAGAAAGTGCAAGCAGGGAAGAAATTGAAAAAGTTCAGTTAA
>NZ_JBMYAU010000124.1:0-11542 GCF_053994455.1 Nautilia sp.
CTGAGCTGTTTGCAGTCGGAGTTATTTTTTCTAAAAATGAAAAAGACAAAGAAACAATCAAAAACATTTGTGAAAAAAACGATTTAAAAGTACTTTTTTTCAGAAACGTACCGGTTAACAAAAACGCATTAGGAGAGCTTGCGCTTAAAACACTTCCGAATATTTACCATGTGTTTATAGTACCGAATTCAATCAATGCCACAAACCGTTTTGAAGCACTTTTATACCTCACCAGAAGAGAAATAGAAAAAACCATTAACGACGACGATTTTTATATTCCGACTTTCAGTTCTAAAAAAATAGCCTATAAAGGGCTTTTAATGCCTAATCACATCAAGGAGTTTTACCCTGATCTGGCGGATGAGGACTTTAAAGTTTCATTCGCGCTTTTCCATCAAAGATTTTCTACCAATACGCTTCCGGAATGGAGACTCGCACAGCCGTTCAGATTTATAGCGCACAACGGTGAAATCAATTCTATTCAGGCAAACAGATTCAATTCGCTTGTAAAAACCGAATCACTTAAATCGGAAGTTTTCACACAGGAAGAAATTCAAAAAATCATCCCGGTTATAGATTTCAATGAAAGTGATTCAAGCTCACTTGATAAAATGATGGAATTTTTAATGATAAACGGAATGGATTTCTTTAAAGCCGTAAGGGCTCTTATTCCTATGCCTTGGCAAAACGCACCTCATATAGACAGTAAACTTAAAGCGTTTTACGAATATTTTTCCGCAAGATTTGAAGCGTGGGACGGACCTGCCGCAGTTAGTATTACGGACGGAAGATATGTAGCCGTAGTACTTGACAGAAACGGACTCAGACCCGCAAAATACGTAATCACAAAAGACAACAGAATCATTATTGCCAGCGAATACGGTATCCTTGACACACCTGAAGAAAACATTGTAAAAAGAGACAGGCTGCAAAGCGGCGAAATGATAGGAATCGACACCAAATACGGAAAGATATTCTACAACGACGACATAAACGAATACCTTAAAAACTCAAACCCGTACCTTGAGTGGCTGAACGACAATATGATATATCTCCAGGAATTTATCGACGTTCCGTTTTCAAACATAAAAGAATACGAACTAAACGACATAAAAGAAAAACAGAAATACCACGGTGTTACCCTTGAAATAAAAGACCAGGTTGTAAAACCTATGCTAAGAGACGGAAAAGAAGCCGTCGGAAGTATGGGAGACGACACTCCTATAGCGGCGTTTAGCAGCAAACAAAGACCATTTGCGCATTATTTCAAACAGAAATTCGCACAGGTTACAAACCCTCCGATCGATCCTATCAGAGAAAAAATCGTTATGAGCCTTAACACGGGATTCGGTGAGGTGCACGATATATTTGAAGAAAAGCCTGAAGACGCGAAAAGACTGAAAACGGTATCACCTATACTAATTAAAGAAAAATTCGATATTTTACTTTCATACGGAGACGAACACTCGCCTAGATACCAAAGCTGCTATAAACATAAATTTTACTCGACGGCATTTAAAAAAGACTTGAAAAAAGCGCTTGAAAACCTCGCTGAAAATATTATCGAAGATGTCAAAAACGGCATAAGAATCGTCATACTCGACGACAGAAACACAGATAAAGAGCACTTAAGCATCCCTATGGCGATGGCTGTGGGATTTGTCAACAGAAAACTGCTTGAAAGCAGAATCAAACACCTCGTTTCAATCGTATGTGTAAGCGGTGAAGTCATAGATTCCCACAGTGCCGCGGTACTTATCGGATACGGTGCGAACGCTATATATCCTTATCTGCTTTTTGCAACCGCCCTTGAAGAGATAAAAAAAGAAAACCTGAGCACGTTTGAGATGAGAAACAGACTTAAAAACATATACAACGCCGTTAACGGCGGACTTCTTAAAATTATGTCGAAAATGGGTATTTCAACTATTGCAAGTTACAGAAATTCCGCACTTTTCGATGTTTTAGGCCTTAGTGAAAACCTTACAAAAGAGTGCTTTTTCGGATCAAAATCCCTAATCGGAGGGCTTGATTACGAAGATATAGAAAAAAGACTGAGAGACGCCCACAAAAACGCATACGACGACAGCTTTGCGAAAAACTTTAACCTTAAAGTCGGAGGTTTTTACAAATACCTTGTGGGTGAAGAGTATCACGACTTCGGCCCTAAGACGATAAAACTCCTTCACAAATCGTCAATTACGGGAAGCAGACACGATTATCACGAGTTTAAAACTCACCTGAACAGCAGAAACAAAAAAATGATAAGAGACTTTTTTGAACTCAAAAGCGACAGAAAGCCTATAGACATTTCAAAAGTGGAACCTGTTGAAAATATTTTCAAAAGATTTGCGAGTGCCGCTATGAGTTTAGGTTCCATCTCACCTGAAGCACATGAGTGCATTGCGGAAGCAATGAATAAAATCGGCGCACAAAGCAACTCCGGTGAAGGTGGCGAAGACGCGAAAAGATTTAAAACAATCAAAAACTCAAAAATCAAACAGGTTGCATCGGGTAGATTCGGCGTAACGCCTGCGTATTTGGCAAGTGCGGAAGAAATTCAGATAAAAATCGCACAGGGTGCAAAACCGGGTGAAGGAGGACAGCTTCCGGGGCATAAGGTAACGGCTCTGATTGCGAAATTAAGACACACAATGCCGGGGGTTACGCTTATTTCACCTCCTCCTCACCACGATATTTATTCGATTGAGGATTTAGCCCAGCTTATATTCGACCTTAAACAGGTAAACCCGAGAGCCCAGATAGCCGTTAAACTCGTTTCAACCGCGGGAGTGGGAACAATCGCAGCGGGTGTTGCAAAAGCGTATGCTGATAAAATCATCATTTCAGGCGGTGACGGAGGTACCGGAGCGGCGCCTCTTACATCAATCAAATTTGCCGGTAACCCATGGGAAATCGGTCTTAGTGAAGCACATAACGCACTTAAGGAAAACCATTTAAGAGAAATGGTTCATCTTCAAACCGACGGAGGGCTTAAAACGGGGCTTGATATTGTCAAAGCGGCGCTTTTAGGTGCGGAAAGTTACGCTTTCGGTACGGCCGTTTTAGCGGTACTCGGATGTAAAATGTTAAGAGTCTGCCATCTTAACAGATGCAGTGTGGGAATCGCCACTCAGGAAGTCGCTTTAAGAGAGCATTATGTAGGTACGGTTGACAGACTTATAAATTATTTCACACTTTTAGCCGAAGATATCAGAGAGATATTAGCGCATCTCGGATATGAAAAAATGGAAGACATTATAGGTAAAAGCCATCTTCTTAAAGTAATAGACGACGAATTCGCCAAAAAATTTGATTTTTCAAACATATTAAGAAGGGTTGACGGAAAAGATACCCAGCAGGTGGCGTTTAACGAACCTTTCGATAAAAACGAATTCGAACAGGAAATTTTAAAAGAAGTAAACAAAGTTATCCAAAATCCGTCAACTTCAATTACCATAGACAAAGAAATCTGTAACCTTAACAGAAGTTTCGGAGCAAGAATAAGCGGTGAAATAGCCAAATATTACGGAGACGAAGGTCTTAAAGAAGACAGTATCAAAATAAACTTAAAAGGTGTGGCCGGACAGTCTTTAGGAGCATTTTTAGTAAACGGCGTGTCAATTTACCTAAAAGGTGCGGCAAACGATTATGTGGGTAAAGGTATGAACGGAGGTAAGATCGTTATTACGGCCAATACATACAAAGAAAACTTCTCCCTTGCAGGAAACACGTGTCTTTACGGTGCGACAGGCGGTAAACTGTTTGTAGCCGGAGAAGTTGGGGAAAGATTTGCCGTGAGAAACTCAGGCGCTCTTGCAATTGTGGAAGGTACCGGGGATCACGCATGTGAATATATGACGGGCGGTATCGTTGTTATTTTAGGGGAAACCGGAATCAATTTCGGTGCCGGAATGACCGGAGGACTTGCATTTATTTACGACGAAAACCATACGTTTACGGAAAAAATAAACCAAGAGCTTATTGAAGCCAGAAGAGTAGATATCGACGAATTTGACGAAGCGAGACATTATCTCAAAAAACTCTTAAAAGAATACGTAAACGAAACCGGCAGCAATAAAGCCAAAAAAATACTTGAGAATTTCAGAATGGAACTGAGCAAATTCTGGATAGTAAGACCGAAGGAGCTTACAAAAGTTCCTCTAAATCTTGAAAAGGGTGAATAATGCAAAACTTTATACAGATTAAAAGAATAGATCCGAGCAAAAAACCTGTTAACGAAAGGGTTAACTCATACGAAGAGATATATAATTTATACAAAAGTGACGAAGCGGCAAGCCAGGCAGGCAGATGTATACAGTGCGGCGATCCGTACTGCCATACAAGATGCCCTTTGCACAATTACATTCCTTTCTGGCTAAAAGCCGTAAACGAAGGGGATTTGCAAAAAGCGTTTTACCTTTCGAACGAATCTTCACCTTTTCCTGAAATTATGGGAAGGGTATGTCCTCAGGACAGATTGTGCGAAGGTGCATGCACACTTAACGACGGATACGGAGCAATTACGATAGGCTCTATTGAAAAATATATAACCGAAGAAGGATTTAAACAAGGTTTTAAACTCAATTTCAAACCGGTGACAACCAATAAAAAAGTAGCGATAATAGGCTCGGGACCTGCGGGACTCAGCATTGCCACATTCCTTTTAAGAGCTGGTATCGCCGTGGATGTATATGAAAAAGAAAAACGAGCCGGAGGGCTTCTCACATACGGTATTCCAAACTTCAAACTCGATAAAAATGTAGTTCAAAGAAGAGTTGATATGCTTATAAAAAACGGCATGAATCTTATTACACAGACCACTGTCGGAAAAGATATATCATTTGATGAAATATATGAAAAATACGACGCCGTATTTGTAGGTGTAGGAGCTAAAAAATCAAGAATGCCGGGAATTGAAAACGAAAACGCCAAAAACGCATATCCTGCAATGAAATTCCTTGTAAACATACAAAACAAACTTTTCGGTGAAAAATGCGATATAGATGTAAACGATAAAAAAGTCCTTGTAATCGGCGGCGGAGATACCGCAATGGATTGTGTGAGAACGGCAATAAGAGAAAAAGCTCTTAAAGTCACATGTGCCTACAGAAGAGACGAAAAAAGTATGCCGGGAAGCAGGAAAGAATTCTACAATGCAAAAGAAGAAGGTGCAAAATTTATTTTTAACGCAACGCCTAAAAGGGTAATCGTAAATGAAGACTACGAAGTTATCGGCGTTGAAATGCAAAAAACCGAAATCAAAGACAAAAAAGTTGAAATTGTTCCTAATAGCGAATTTATAATTAAATGTGATATTGTTATTTTTGCCCTCGGATTTTCCCATCAAAAACTGGATTTTTTAAAAAAATATGTTGAATTCGACAAATGGGGTGCAATAAAAGTAGATAAAAACTATCAGACAAAAGACAAAAAAATATTTGCCGGCGGCGACGCTATAAGAGGTGCGGATTTAGTGGTAACCGCGGCAAGGGACGGAAGAGAAGCGGCAAAAGCCATTTATAATTTATTAACAGAGAAAAAAGGATAAAATTTTGTTAAACAGACAAAAAGTTTTAAATCTGTTAAAAAAAAATAAAAAATACCTACAAAAAAATTTCGGTGTAAAAGAAATTTTACTGGTGGGCTCATACGCAAGAAACGAACCCACCTCTTCTTCAGATATTGACATTGTTGTGGATATGCCCAGTGATTTTGATAAATTTTTTGAATTAAAACAGTATTTAGAAAAAAATTTAAAACTGCCTGTAGATTTAGCTATAAAAACATCTTTAAGACATTATATAAAAAAAGAAATACAAAAAGACGCAATATATGTTTAGGGATTTATCGTTATATATTATCGATATTTTAATAGCGACAGACAAAATAAACAGATATACAAAAAAAATTTTGAATGTAGAAGATTTAATATCAAATGAAATAATTTTAGATGCAGTTATCAGGGAGCTGATAATTATCGGAGAAATAGTAAATATATTAATCAAAAACAATCTTTTACCAAACGAATATAAAAAAATAGTTGATTTCAGGAATTTTATAGTGCATGGATATTTCGGAATAGATTACAATATAGTATGGGACGTTATAAATAAAAAAATACCAATATTAAACGAAGACATTATAAAAATAATTAAAAACAACAAAATAGATTTAAGTGAAACAATAAACGAATGTATAAAAGATTATTTTCATCAAAAAGAAACAGTAAAATTTTTAAACAAACTAAAAGAACAGGTATGAAAATAGCCCTTCACGTACCCTGTTACATCAACGAGCTTTTTCCTCATGTTGCAAAAGCTTCAACGCTTCTTTTAAGAAATCTAGGCTACAACATAACAATTCCCAAAAACCAGACATGCTGCGGCCAGCCGTTTATAAACAGCGGATTTGAAACCACACTTCCGAATATATACGATAAAATATTCGGAGAATTCGACTGTATTGTCTCACCTTCAAGCAGCTGTGTGAGCACCGTAAAATCCCAAAACTTAAAAATTTCACCGAAAACATACGAACTTATTGACTTTTTACATTCACAAAACCATCTAAACCTTGCAAAAAACCGTAAACCCTTAATACTTCACAATTCATGCCATTCAATGAGACACCTTGATATCGCGGCACCGAGCGAACTTAACATTCCTTATAAAAATAAAATAAAAGAAGTGCTCGGCTGCGAAGTAATTAAAGCTACGAGGGATGAATGCTGCGGATTCGGAGGAGTTTACAGCGTAAAAGAAGGCGAAATGAGCTATATTATCGGCAAAAAAAAACTAAACGATCTCTTAAACAACTGGAAATATAACTTTATCCCCGTAATTACGGGCGTTGATATGAGCTGTCTTATGCATTTAAAAGGTATAGCCGAAAAAGAGAGAATTAACGCCGAATTTAAACATATAAGCGAGATTCTGCTGGAGAGTCTGGATGAAACATTATGAGTTAGCCGTAAAATTTTACAGACAAAAAGGCCCGCGTCACGACAAAAGTCTCTGGGCTATAAGACAAAAAAGAGATAAAGCAATTAAAGAAGTAAAAGAGTGGGAAGAGTTAAGAAATAGGGCTTCGGATATTAAAGATTATGTAATTGAAAACCTGCATTCTTTTGTGGATGAATTTATAAAAAACGCAAAAAACGCCGGGATTGAGGTTGTTTTTGCCAAAGACGCAAAAGAGCACAATGAAACGGTGCTGAAATACCTAAAAGAAATCAACGCCAAAAAAGTGGTCAAATCAAAATCGATGCTGACAGAAGAATGCAAACTTAACGAATACCTCAATGAAAACGGAATTGAGGTAATTGATACGGATCTGGGTGAAAGAATAGTCCAGCTAAGGGGTGAAAAACCGTCTCACATCGTCTTACCTGCAATCCACACCACAAAAGAAGACGTTGCCGAAATTTTAGGCGAAACGAATACAGACCCGACTTATCTGACACATAAAATGAGAAAACTTTTAAGAGAAGAGTTTCTCTCAGCTGATGCGGGGCTAAGCGGTGCAAATTTTCTTGTAGCCGACAAAGGATGGGCGGTGGTTTGCACCAATGAAGGAAACGCGGATTTAGGCGCCGTTTTACCCCCTCTTCATATAATAAGCGTGGGAATTGAAAAAATCGTTCCGAATATGAAAGATTTGGGAGTGTTTTTAAGAATGCTCACCCGTAGCGCCACGGGGCAGAAAATCACAACCTACACCTCAATATTCGGTAAAAAAGAAAACGGAAAAAGGGTTATAATATTAGTCGATAACGGAAGGTTTGAAAGACTCAAAAGCCAATTTAAAGAAACACTCAAATGTATAAGATGTTCGGCCTGTCTTACCACATGCCCGGTATTCAGACGCTCGGGCGGACATTCTTACAGATATACAATACCGGGACCCATCGGAAGCCTGCTCGCCCCTCTAACCGATAAAGAAGAATATTCGGACCTGCCGTTTGCGTGTACGCTTTGCGGAAGCTGTGAGAAGGTATGCCCGGTCAAAATTCCGTTTACAAAACAGCTTATTAATATGAGACACTATGTTAAATCAATGGACAATGAACAATGGAAAATGGAAAATGCAGGAATGAAATTAGCCGAAAAAGCTATGCATTCGCCTAAAATATTTAAACTCTTCAGCACGATTTTACGTTTAACACCAAAACCGCTGCTTAAGAACGCGGCTAAGGAATGGAGCAGATACAAAGCCCTCCCGGCGATTCCTAAAGAGAGGTTTATTTCTTTATAACAGGATGAGAATCTATAACCTCAGCATCAATTACATTTTCATCTTTTTGATTTGATTTATAGCCGCTGAAATTTTGCGTCTGATTTATTTTTTTTCTCATAGCAAAAAAGAAAACAAGCCCCACAATAAGTAAAATTATAAAAAACACCCCGAAAAACAGAAATTTAAAAAAGCCTCCTATCATACCGAAAAAGCCTTTAGCCATACCACCTTTAGACGATACCTTTTCCCATCATCCCTTTCCCTATTCCCATACCTCTCATACAAATTTCCTTATTTTTTTAATATAATAATGCAAAAAGGTTAAAAGTGGATGAATTTATTAAAAATTTAAAACTTGCAGGCGGCGAAATATTGAACGAAATTCCTGATGACTGGTATGTAACCGAAGCGAAATTCGGAGTCGCCGAAAACGGGGCTGTATGGATCGAGCAGTATGAAAAAGATCTGTTCCTAAGTGAAAACGTGGCCGTTAAGATGCCTCAGAAAATATTTCCCACAATGCATGAAACGATTGAAACAGTTGAAAATCCGGGGGTGTTCATATCGGGACCTTCAAAAACAGCCGATGTTGAAAGTTTTTTGGTATTCGGCGCCCACGGGCCTATGAAGTTCGGCATTTATTTTATATAATGTAATCTATCAGTTTTTCAAAATTATAATCAAGCTCTTTTTCTTTAAACACAATATCCAAATCAATTTCGGCATGGTCTATTTTTAAATTAAAAAAAGGCTCTATTTTTTTTAAAAATTTTTCGCTTCCACAAAATCCCAAAAAAACAAACCTTACCACGTTTTCTTTAAAAACATAAACGTCTTTTTTATTCAAAACCTCATTTACCGAATGTGTCGTAAATGTTTTTTTTATTTCCGTTGAAATACGTTTTATAATTTTTTCCACTTCTTCAATGCCGTGTTTTTTATGCAGAATCTGATAATTTTTAACATTCAGTTCCACAAATGTAATTTTAAAACCGCTCTCAACCGCTCTTCTTAATACCAGCATAAGGGCATTTCTGTTTAACAGTCCCGTCAGGGTATCCTCAAAAAACACCTTGTATCTCAGTTTTTGAAGCAGTTTTTCGTTTTTTTTCTCAATATGAAACAGATTATTGCTGATTATTCCGAATTGTCTGATAAATATTAAAAACTTTTCAAAAAGTTCAGGATCAAACTTATATTTCATATTTTTAAGAATATTTACGGCATCGTCAAAACCGAACGCTTCTCTGTAAATTCTGTCCGTTGTCAGGGCGTCAAACACATCGGCCAAAGACAAAACCCTGCTGAAAAAAGGAATGTTTTCCCCTTTTAACCTGTCCGGATATCCGCTTCCGTCATAATTTTCATGATGATGTCTTACAATAGAACCGAGATAGCTAAACTCCGACATTTTATTCACCAGATTTGCACTTAAAACAGGATGATATTTAATAATTTCATACTCTTGCGTATTCAAAGCGGAGGGTTTAAGCAAAACACAGTCGGAATTGCAATTTTACCTATATCGTGAAGCAGGCCGGCAAAATAGACATCCTCAATGTTTTTCATTTCGGAACCGAAAAATTTTAAAAATTCGCTCGCATAAATTGCGACTCTTTCACTGTGCCCTTTTGTATAAGGATCCCTTAACTCTATGGAATAAACAAGCGGCTTTATTTTATCGATTTTTTCCAACATATAAACTCTCTTGATAAAATTTCAAAATTACGGTATATTTTAACAAAAAAAGGCAATTAATGAACTTTGAAGAAATGAATTTAAAAGAAAAAATAGAAGCTATTGAAAAAGTAATACAAAAAGACATTTTACCTATGCTGGCGTTTGACGGCGGAATGGCGGAAGTATTGGATGTCAGGGAAAGCAACGGAGAAACCCATGTGTTTATCAGATACGGTGGTGCGTGTGCGGCATGCAGCAGTGCAGGAGGGGCGACACTTTTTGCAATAGAAGAGACTCTAAGACGCAACTTAAACACGGACAAAATCAGGGTATTTCCCATTTAAGGCTTAAAATGCGGCAAATGGTATTTTACACGCTATCTTTTATCGGGTTCTTTTTCCCATATGTTTTGAAATTTTTAATTTCATCTCCGAATGAAAACATAAAAATCTTTGCGATTTACTGTCTCGGGAAATTTAATCTGATCTATTTTGCAATAGTGATTGTTTTCTTTTTTATGGGGCTGATGAAAAAATTCAGATTCCTAAGAACCGCCCAGATTATGTTTGTAACCGTTTATATAGGATACGTACTTGCAAGCTATTTTATCCTGACAAAAACACATGTTGAAAATTATATTAGCGCACATAAATTAAATGCAAAACTTATAAAAATTTCAGAACTTAAAAATTATCCGAATTTTAAAATCTATTATAAAGAAGGCCAGTGGGCCGCAGTTAAAATACTGCCCGAAAGAAAAAAAGAGCTTCCCTTTAATTACAAAAAGGACAGGGCGCAGTGAAAATCCTGATAATAGGCGGAGGCCCGGCAGGATCAACGGCCGCCAGAATTTTAGCTCCATACTGCAAAGTAACGTTAATCCAAAACGATCCTGAATTTGACAAACCCTGCGGAGGCGGAGTTAAAACAAAAATATTCGAGGAATTTGATATTCCAAAAAATTTAATTAAACACTCCTTAAATTACGTAATTATGAAATACAAAAACACAAACATTTCAATCAACCTTAAAGGTGAAAATTTATCGATTGTAAAAAGATGGGAATTTGACGAAACATTAAGAAAACTCGCTGCAAACGCGGGTGCTAAAATATATTACGGAAGATTCAAACATATTAAAAACAGCAAAGCGTACGTAAGATTCGGACCGGTTGAAATTCCTTTCGAATACGATATTTTAATCGCCGCGGACGGTGTGAATTCAACCGTCAGAAAAACACTTAATCTTCCTAAAATTCCCTCCACAATAACACATTACGCAAGGACGGATAAGTATAACGTAAAAACCTGCGAATTTTTCTTCGATTTCGATATAGGCGGAGAATATTACGGCTGGGCGTTCCCTCATGAAAATTTGACTCACATAGGTACCGTCAGCAGGGAGAATTTTAAAAATTTATGTGAATTTTTAAATATATCCGTTAAACCCAAAGGCTATAAAATCCCCACCTGGCAAAAAGACATTATTATTCAAAAAGAAAATGTTTATTTTGTAGGTGATGCGGCAGGACAGGTAATGCCTTTAAGTTTTGAAGGGATATATTACGCTATGCATTCGGCTAAAATACTGGCGGAATGCATTATAAACCAAAAAGATTATAAGA
>NZ_JBMYAU010000125.1:0-22848 GCF_053994455.1 Nautilia sp.
GGTTGAAAACTTCAACTTCGGTGTAATCAGCGGTGACATTCACAAAGATTTCGGAAACGAATTAGCTTCTTAATTATTCTCTCTCCTTTAGGGGCCTTTGTGCCTCTTTTTTTTATATAATTTCAGATAAAAAGGTATTAATATGTTAATTGAAAAAGTAAATCCGGTTACATTTGAACCCACGAACGAAATACACAATAAAGAATTAGAATATATAAACAGACTCTATGACGCTATTGAAAACAACGGTGATATTGAAAAAGCATATGAAGAATTTTTAAATGATGTAAAAGAACATTTCGCATTTGAAGAAAAACTGATGGAAAAGTACAGTTTTTTTGCAATCGTACCGCATAAAATGGAACACAGCAGAATTTTAAACGAACTTGAAGAATTAAAAAACAAATTAGATGACAGAGAATATCTGCAAGATTATTTCAAAAAAGCATTTGTTCCATGGCTTGAAAACCATATCAATACCATGGATACGGTAACGGCAGGATTTTTTAAAATGGTAAATGCTACCATTTAAAAATTTCTTTAATTTTTTCTTTATTTTTCACAATAAGTTTACTTCCTATATTTTCTATAATTCCAAGCTGTTTAAACTTTTTAAGTTTACGACTTAATGTTTCAGGTTTTATGTTCAATAAACTCGCAATGCTGTGCTGTTTAAGCTCACTGAACATTTCATCATTGTCGTAAATAAATTTAGCTATTTTGGTTTCAGTATCAAGTATTAAATTATCCTGAATTATTCCGTCTAAATATTTCATTTTTTTAAGAAGTGAGCTCATAATTGAAAAACAGACATCCCCGCTTTTGATGAACTTCTTAAAAGGCTCAAATTCTATTTTTAAAACAACACCGTCTTCATCCATGGCACAGCTTGCGGGAAAAGGCATATTTTCAAAACAGGCAAGTTCGGCAATTAAAGAAGGCGGGGTAAATTTGTGTATAATTAACTCATGTCCTTTATTGTCAACCTTATAAACCCTTGCACTGCCGCTTAAAAGCAGATGCAGATAAGCCGGATTTTCTTTTTCGTAAAAAACTATCTCGTTTTTTTTCAGCTTTTTGACAATTGTAAATTTTTCAATCTCTTTAAGTTCCCCCTCGCTTAAGCCTTTAAATAAAAAAAGGTTTCCTAACTCCATTTCCGCCTTTCTTTTTTAAATATTCTATCACAAAATTATTATCATATATATTTTTAAGACGTTTTTAAACGTTTTTATTTAAAAAAAGTAATAAACATCCGTTCATTTCAATTTAAAACGCTTAATAAGTTTTTTCAGTTTTTTTATATCCTCATCAGTACTTTTGTAAAAAGTGATTTTTTCATAAAGCTCGTTTATTTCGTTTAATTTTTCATTTCCGTAACTTCTTAAAAATTCGTCAACCGTTTCGTTATGAGGTCTTGCGTCAAGTTTTTTATAAAGCTTTTCGAGAATGTCCCTTTGTGTGAAAAACATCCTGTAAACAAACAAAACCGTCCCTGCAAACAGTAAAAAAACAGCGGCGAACATAAAAAAATGTTTTTTAAAAAAATCCAAAAACCTTTTTTGTTTCGAACTGTCGTATTTTATAACCCACTCTTCAATCAAAAACCTGTAATATGAGAGATATATATCGATTTCGAAAGGCTTTACATACTCAAAAGCCCGTTTCGATTCGTTTTTATATGCAAACGAGGTCGGATCAATCCTCACCCATTTTCCGTTTATCAAAACCTCGTCCCACACATGTGCGTCTTTAGAGTAAACCTTGTAATACCCGTTTACCGGGTTTTTAGCAAGAAAACCGCTCACAATCCTGCTCGGAAGTCCAGCCATCCGGCAAAAAAGTGCAAACGCACTCGCAAAATGTACGCAAAAACCCTTTTTCGTTTTAAACAGGGAATCAACGATGTTGGCGGTATCGATATGAGGTTTTAAAGAATATACGATTTTTTCTTTCTTAAATATTTCTATTATTTTTTGCAGCTTTTCATTATCTTTCATTTTTTTAAGTCCGAAAGCCAGTTTTTGTGCATAAGGGTTTTTGTTTTTATCGTATAAAAGATCCGTTTCGGGAAATTTTTTAGGGGCTATTACGTAACCGAGAGCCGATTCGGCTTTAATAAACACCGTTTTATCAACAGGTTTTTTAGTTTTCAAAACAAAATTCCCGTCGGGTTTTCCAAGCTCGGCGTCAACGGGCAGATCTATTGCAAAAAGATATTTCATTCCGTTAGGATACTCTTTAAGATAATACGTGTTTATGTCCCAAAGCGAAACGGCTTTGTCGGATACGGTTTTTCCTTTGTACCATCTTCCGTTTTTATATATGTTTAAAACCTCTCCCCTGAGATAAACCTGCGGATAGTTTTTTTTCAGTTTGAACTCCACAACGGGAATTTTTGTAAGTGTGATGTTTTTAACATCCGTATCGGCGTTTTTACTGAACCCGCTTGTATAAATTTCACCGGAAAAACCGAATATGAAATGTTTTTGATTAACCCTCGGAAAAAACAAAAACAGCAAAACCGTCAAAGGCATAGACATAAAATATAAAACAAAAGCCTTTTTCAAAGCCGTTTTCAAAGGAAAATAAACACTCATAACGGCGGCTACAAAAACATAAATTTCAAAAAGAAGATAAAAAAGCATATATACGTTTTGAAAAAAAACGATACTCATACCGAAAAAAAGAAACGGTGAAAGCTTTATATAAAAGTTATTCGTCTGCGTCCTTTGCAGATATACACCGAGCAGAAGAAGACTTACAAGAAACTTCACATAAACCCTGTAATCGGCGAATTCCCTTATGTTATAAAAAGAAACCGCCATACATAAAAACCCTAATATCCACAAAAGCTTTGTTTTTTTATAGTAAACCAAAAAAACACCTACAACCGCAAACAGTTTAACCGCACCGGGCAGCACGAAAAAAAACGGCAAAAAGGTGATTAAATTAAGCAGGTCGGTATAAAGCCAGTTTTTTGAATACTTCATCAAAACCTTCTTTCGAATCTATTGTCATATCGGGCAAAACGATACTGAAAACATACCCTTTTTGAAACGCTTCATAAGCCCAAAGCGCAATTTGTGAAATTTTCTCCTCTTTCGTACCCGGGGTTTTAGCGTAATCAAAAACAAATTTTCTTATGTGTGTTTCACCCCCGAAAACCTTGCTTTGCAGATCCCCTTTAGCAAGAGACGGCCAGTGTATGTATTTAGGCTCTTCAAAATTATACCTTTTAAGCCCCTTGAATTCCTCCTCAGCTCGGGAGTTTAAAAAAACATCCTCAATTCCCCTTCCCTTAAGCTCGGGATACACAAGCACCTTAAAAGGGACTTTTTTATAAAAAACCGCCAGTTTAAGGGGATAGTTGCTTTTTAACAAAACTTCGGTTTCGTTTACTCCCCTTTTACTAAAAACGAACTCGTCCTCCGCTTCTCCTATAAAATTTATTTTTTTAAATGGTATTTTAACCCTTTGGTTTGCAAAAATCCTTATTTCAGGCACTTTTATTTCCGCTACGCCTATATTTACCCTTCCTAAAACAACAGAAACGGCACTCAGCGAAAAAAGAAAAAAAAGAGCGATAAAAGCCAGGTTGTTGTTATGCACGTATCCGGCCGCAAACAGAATAAACATACCCGCAATACTCAGATAAAAAAAACGGGTTTTTTCTACTCTAATAGTAGGCTTGAATAATTTTTTCAGCCGCATTTTTGTCTTTAAGCCTGTGGTTCGCCACATATCCTAATATATCGAAAACGTCCCTGTCAATCACATATTCCCTTTTTTCTAAAAAAGCATAGGCTTTTGACAATTCGAGAAGGGAAATCAAAGCCCTTGTCGAAAGCCCGGTTTCAAACATCCCGTTTCTGCTTACAGAGCCTATTTTGATTATCAGATCGTATATTTTTTCATCAACATATATGTTTTTTACCTTTTCTTTAAGAGCTACGCTTTCTTTAAAAGATTTTAAACGCGGTTTTTCTTTTTTTAATATCATTTTTTCGGCTTCGGGATTTGCGTAACCTATGCTTAAACTTATACCGAATCTGTCAATCTGGGAAAGGGGAAGCGGAAAAATACCGTATTCCGCCGGATTCTGTGTGGCTATTACAAAAAAATCGCCGCTTAACGGATACGTCACGCCGTCGATACTTACCTGTCTCTCTTCCATAGCCTCAAGCAGGGCGCTCTGGGCTTTCGGGGACGCCCTGTTGATTTCATCGGCAAGCAGTATGTCCGTAAAAACCGCCCCTTTTTTGAAGACGAACTCTTTTTTGTTCAAATCGAAATAATTAACGCCTATTATATCGCTCGGCAGCATATCCGCCGTAAACTGTATCCGTTTGAACTCAAGTCCTAAAACATTCGCAATCGTTTTCGCCATTGTGGTTTTGCCGACTCCGGGTATGTCTTCTATCAAAACGTGCTGGCCGCTCAAAAAAGCGGCTAAAATTATTTTTATTTTTTCATCTTTGCCTTTTATTACCTTGGTTATCTCCCTGATAATCCTTTCAATCATGCACTACCTCGTATTTTTTCAGCTCTTCTTCACTAATATCTTTGATAAGCCCCGATTTTTTGAGTTTTTCAATCACTTCAGGGGTTGTATCCACATCAGGAGGCCACTCTCTATTGAATCCGTCTATTTCGCTTTTGTTAGTCCCGTCAATTCCTACAATTTCCTCCACCCATACGTCCCTTAGCGCATCCATATTATTCGTAACCCTCCATACAAGCATATACGGATTAAACGTCTCGGGAGTATTGATAAACACAACAATTCTCAAATGCTCTTTTAATTCTATTAATTTATCAAATATTTCTCTTGCGGGTTTCGTTTTGTTAAATTTTATAACACATACCGGATTTTTGGTATCGGTCATATACTGCTTAATCTCCTCCACACTCTCATCAAGCTCTTTTATTTTCTCAAACAGCTCCTCATCACTTAATACTTTACACTCTTCATTTTCCATCTTCCATTTTCCATTTTCCATTGAAGCCGTTGCATCCACCCCGAGCTTACCGCCCACAAGCTCAAGGGCGCTTGAATGGTCAAGCTCGTCCACCACGCCTTTGCTGATTAAAATTTTTTCAGGGTCGAAATTGTTTAAAATATATCTTGCAATATTTTCATAATCCCTTAAATCCGGCGCGTCTTCTCCCACAAACACGGCGTGTTTTACGAAACTCATCTGTCCCGTCCCCCACAAGGAGTGCATAATCTGCATACTGTGCCCCGGATATCTCGGGGCGATTTTACAAAGTATAAGATTATGAAACACCCCGTTTTCAGGCATAGCGTAGTCAATCAAATCGGGAGCAGTTGTTTTAAGAAAAGGCAGAAAAATCCTCTCCGTCGCATAACCCATATATTTATCCTCAAGCGGCGGCTTTCCGACCACCGTTGCATAAAACACGGGATCTTTTTTGGTGGTAACGGTATCCACGTGCATAACTGGAAACGGTTTTTTAAGCGTATAATATCCCGTATGATCCCCGAACATCCCCTCAATTTCCATTTCATCCGGGTCGCACCACCCTTCAATAACGATATCGGCATCCGACGGAACTTCCAAATCATTGCTGATACATTTCACAAGCTTTGGATTTTCGCGCCTTACAAACCCGTAAAGCATTACTTCAAAGATACCCGGAGGCATCGGAGCCGTCGCACACCATGTCCAAAGCGGATCACCGCCTATTGCAACGGAAACGGGCATTTTTTTTCCGGCTTTTTTATATTCCCAGAAAAGATGGGCGCTGTCTTTGTGTATCTGCCAGTGAAGTCCGAGACGTTTGTCGTCATACACCTGAAGTCTGTACATTCCGACGTTTCTGATATCCCCCTCAAGGCTTTTGGTGTAAACCTGCCCCATTGTGATAAATTTACCGCCGTCAAGCTCCCAGGTTTTAAGTATCGGAAGGCTGCCGAGTTTCGCCGCCTCACCTTTGTAAATTCGATACTGGCACTCACCCGATTTTACCGTTTTCGGAATTGTGTTTTTAATCGCAAAAAGTTTTCCGAAAGCCTTTAATTTCTCTCCGAGCGTCTTAGGAGGCTTCATTTTTATAAGGGATTCTATCTCGTCTGCGATTTCATCAAGATCCCTTCCGAAAATTTTTCTTACAACCTCGTCGTTTGCAAAAAGATTCATCACAACCGGAATGTCAAAATTTTTATCACCTTCCACCGGATTTGTAAACATTAAAATTTTCGGATTTTTCTTTTTTGCCTCTATATAGGCAAGGTGCGGAATTTCAAGATTTATATCAAGGGGCTTATCGATAATTTCAATATAGTTTTGCAAATCGTTAAGATTCATATCAGTCCTTTAACAGTTTTATAATTTTTGAAAGTAAAAGCATAATTTTAAAAACCTCTTTCAAAAGATACTCTTTTTCCTTCAATTCCTTAGGGTATGAAAGCATACTTAAAATTTCAAGGGCTTTAATTATTGCGTCGCTTATTTCGTTTCCGTAAACCGAAACAAGTTTCAGCCTTAATTTTTCAAGTTCCTTATTGATTACAAACTCTTCGGGTAAAAACGGAGCGAAAAAAAGAGCGAGCTCGCGTGAAAGTTTTTCATAATTACCGTCAAAACAGTTTAAAAGTTCGTTTTCATTAAGTTCCGTACTGTTAAATTCATCATAATATTCAATAAGATTTTCAAGATTATACTCTTTTAAAAACTCTTCGGCGCTTTTTTTTTCATAAGATAGAAATATAAAATAAAGGGCGATTTCCGAAAAATTGTCATTTTTTAACTTCTCAAGCATATTCGTCCCTGAAATGTCTGTAATGCAAAAGTGCTTTCATAACGCCGTCTTCCATCTCCACCACAGAGGGTTTTCTCAGTTTAAGTTTAAGGTTAGGGGCATACATCAGCTCTTTTACAAAATTGCCGAGATCCGGCTCGTGCCCAACAACAGCCACAATACCGCTTTTGTTTTGAATTGCCTGTTTTAAATCGTTTATTCCCGCCCCCGGATACAAAAGCGCGGTTTCTTCATACTTTGAATAAGGATAAAAATTCTTTAATATTTCCGCCGTCTGTTTTGCCCGCAGTGCCTTTGAAGTTACGATAAAATCAATTTCCGGGTATATTTTTTTAATATGTTTAAAAAATTTTTTCGCCCTTTTTACGCCTTTTTCCGTTAAAGGCCTTTCAAAATCGTGCCCCGTCCATTCTTCCCTTTCCATAGCGAGAGAATGTCTTATAAACAGAATTTTCATTTTTTCCTCCTAATAATCTCCGTAATCACAGCTTCTTACAAAACTTCCGTTTAAATCCGAAGGAACGACAATCGTCCTCAATCCCCTCTTTTTAGCATCTTCACACAAAGATTCGAAACTGCTGTTGTTTTCAACGTAAGTTTTGTTGTATTCGGCGTTAAAAACCGGCTTGTTTTCGTTAACAAACGGAGCGAGTTTGTCGCATTCACCGTATTCGTGACAGCTTTCGTTTACGGCAAAATCAAAATAATCTACCAAATCGTTTATCTGATCCGTATCGTTTTTCAAGCCTACAAGAAGCCCCCTTTTCTTAGCCTGAATGGCAATAAACCTGTTATAATCGAACTGGTCCTGATATGTAAGGGCAAACCCCGTACTGTTCTGATATCCGTCCATATTGTCCGGTTCTATGCCCTCACACCCTTTCTCAACCGCCAAATCCATTCTTTTTGTCATAATGCTCCTTACCGTAGAGCTTCTTATATCCAGCCACTTTTCACCGTTCCATCCCTCCACATCGTTGCCTTTTACGTCTTCGGGAAATTCTCCGGCATCGCTTCTGTAGTCTTCCCACGTTCCCACGCTAATGTAACAGATTACTATTTTACCCTCTTTTTTTAATTTTTCAATGGTGTCGGCCGGAGTGTCAAACAGATCCACATCATAAATTTTTGCGGGAATATCCGTTTTCAAATCTCCCTGAAGCTGCCAGTACCATGTGGTGTTTACGTCGATATAAGGAAAATACGGCCAGTGAGCCTGGGATGTAGTGATTATCTCTTTCCACGGTCCCTGAGGAACCTCGTCTTCATCTACAAATTTCCAGTCCACATAATCAACGTCACCAAGCCTTAAATACTCTTTTACGGCCGGTGAAACATCCAAACCGGCTCCGTTTACCGGGTTTAAAGGCGAAGCATATCCGAAAACATAATTAAAATCGTTCTCTTCAAAAGGCCCCACGTCCTCCCACTGCGCATAAGCCGTTTTTACACTTCCGTCCGGATATGTTTTGATTATTTGTATCCATCTGTTTTTAAGTATTGTGGTGTTTGTCTCTTTTTCATACCAGGGTATCAGTTTCTGAGAAGCTTTTACGCTGCCGTTTTCTTCCAAATCGTTATACGGAAGAGCGAAGTAAAAAGGATTTTCAAAAGGTATGAATTTAGCAGGAAAATAGATATTGCTTGCATTTCTGTCAAAAGGATCATCCGCCCCGCCGAAATCCCACATCCATATTCCGTCCCACGCACTTGAAATATTAGGAATATATTCATTTGCTTTCGAACCTTTTTCCCCCACATAAAAGTATGTGACTTTTATGTTTTTGTGCAAAATATACCCGTCATCTTCACCGCCGCCGGCATTAACGTCCGAAACGGACTGTGAAGACGTATACGAGCCTCCCCCGCATCCGTAAAAAAGCAAAAAAAACAGAATAAGCAAAACTCTATACACTTTCCTTCCTTAAAAGAACTCCCGTCAGATAAAGCGAATTCGGAATATTCAAAACATAAGGGTGATCATAATCCTGTTTTAAAAATTCAAGTACCGCAAGATTCGAACCGTCTATTATACTGCTGCTAAGCGCCAAATCCGAAAGATCTTTCGAAGTGATAGAGTGCGAACAGCTGAAAAGTGCGAGATATCCGCCCTCTTTTAAAAGTTTTAAAGCGTTTACAATCAGATATTTCCAGCCTTTGATAGCGCCGTTTCTTGCCTTTTTGTTCTTGGCAAACGCCGGCGGATCTATTATTATCAGATCGTAAATTTCCTTTTCTTTTTCCAAAAATTTAAAAACGTCGGCTTTTATAATGTCATAATTTTCCATTCCGTTAAGAGAGCAGTTTTTTTCTATCTGCGAACATGCAAGCGCCGAAATTTCAACGAATTTCGTATATCCGGCATTTGCATATATTCCGAACCCCCCGCCGTTTGAAAACAGATCAAGCGTTTTTTCGTTTCCGAATTTTCCGACTAAATACCTGTTTTTTCTCTGATCAAGAAAAAATCCCGTTTTTTGGCCTTCTTTTAAATTTGTAAGAAATTTTTTGCCGTTTTCTTCTATTACGAATTCGTCGTCCACATTTCCGTATAACGTGCGGGAAATTACCTCAAGCCCCTCTTTTTCTCGGATTTTGTCTCCTTTTTCATATATGCCTTTAGGATTCAAAAGCTCGATAAGTATTTCAAGTATAACACCTTTAAAATTATCCATACCCGCCGTTGTAAAACTTACGACAAGATTATCACCGTATTTGTCCACTATAAGCCCCGGCAGCAAATCGGCTTCCGAGTGAATAAGCCTTGCGGAATTGGTAATGCTCGCATTAATTTTAAACAGCCCGTTTTGAATGTTTCTTTTTTCAATCGCTTTTTGAATTCTTTGTCTGAAAAACTCCCTGTCAACCGTTACTTTTTTAAAACTCAAAATCCTCGCGGTAATTTTGCTTAAAGGATTTATAAAAGCCGTCGCCACGTATTCACCTTTATATACTAAATCGGCAACGCTACCCCCGTCACATCCGGGAACTGAAACAAGCTCGTTTTTATAAAGCCACGGGACTCTTTTTTTAAGTTTATTAAAAGCTTCTTTGGTTATTTCAATTTTCATAATTTTCGCTCCATTTGAAAATATCAAGTATTATTATTTTGTCTTTCTCTATTTTATAAATAACCGTATAACCTTTATATATTAAATCCCTGTAATTTTCATCATTAAAGTATATTGATTTTCGATACATTTTAGGAAAGGTTTTAAGATTTTCAAACTTTTTATATAAAGTTTCTTTAAAAGTTTTAGCGGCAAACGGTTTATCTTTAGCCATATATTCAAAAATCAAAGCTAAACTTTTTATAAACTTTCTTTTTTTAACAATTTTCACAATGAATACTTTTTATAAAGTTTTTCAAATAATTTTTTTTCCTCCTCTTCACTAATAAAATCATCGCTCTGCGCCTCCTTAATCCTTTTTCTAACTCCTTCTACACTACCCACAACAATTTCGTCAGGATATGAATTTATAATTTCGGCATTCATATCTCTTATTAAATTTTTAAATTCATTAAATTTGGAATTATCTATTTTAACCACCACTTCCATTTTGAATCCTTTACAAATATTTTCTTAAAATCTCCTCTTTTTTAAAAAGTTCAATATAAATATTATAACAAACTCTTGATTTTCTTATATTTTTTTATAAACTCCGTTTTTCTTAATATATTCTATCAAATTTCCGTATGTTTCATTGACTCTAAGCGTGTTTGCATCCCCTATAATTATAAGCTTCCTTTTAGCCCTCGTAATCGCCACGTTTAGACGCCTTATATCGCTTAAAAAGCCGATTTCTTCGTTTTCGTTCGCCCTGACAAGACTTAAAATAATTATTTCCTTTTCCCTTCCCTGAAACCCGTCAACACTCTTAACCTCAACATTTTCCGTTTTGGCCGGTTGGGTAGGTTTTCCATTTTCCATTAATTTTTTAATGTATTCTTCGTGATCTTTATACGGTGTAATAACGCCTATGTGTTCTTCTTTAGCCCCGTTTTTTAAAAATACTTCGACAAGCCCGACTACAAATTCGGCTTCTTTCGGATTGTATTTTGAGGGTGAGTCTTTTTTGTTTTTTTCCATAAATTTTCCGCACGTGTCTATAAACACCACAGGTTCGTAATCGCCGTATATTCCATCGGATTTTATATCCAAATCTTTTATCGTTATGCTCTTGATTTTTTCATACGTTTTTACTTTGCACTCATAAAATTCGCAGCTTGGAAATTCGTTTATTTTCTCATTCATCCTGTACTGAACTCCTAATGTATGCACAGCTTCCGGATAAAGGGCGCTGAATCTTTCAAACATACTTATCTTAAGTTTTTCGTCGTTGCTTAAAACTGTCGGAGGCAGCTGTTTGTGATCGCCCGCAAAAATCACCTGTTTTCCTTTTACAAACGGAATAAGGGTGCCGGGTTCCATAGCCTGCGCCGCCTCGTCGATAAACACGGTATCAAATTCCCTCCCTTCTAAAAACTCTCCCCCGCATGCCGAATTTGTAGCAAAAACAATTTCGGCGTTTTCAAGTATGTCGTTCATAATTTCTTCGATTTTTGCATTTTTTTCATCATACAGTTTGTTTATGTTTTTTTGGATTTTAAGCCATTTGGCTATCTCCCTCATCCATTCTTTCAAAACACCCCTCGCGCCTTTATTTTCTTTTGCGTATTTTAAAATTTCCTCATCGCTCAGCCCCCTTCTTCTTCCGGGTGTCGGTTTTTTATACCTTTTTTCCTGAAGGTGTTTCAAATCGTCTATTTTTTTAACTGTTTTTTCAACTTCTTTATATCTTTTATCACGTCTTATTCTTACATCAAGCGAATATTTCATAAGTTTGCTGTCCATTTTTGCCGGATGACCGATTCTTACCACATTATAATCTTTCAATTTCTCGAGCAGATTGTCAACCGCCACATTGCTGTCGGCACTCACAAGCAATTTTTTACCGATGTGCTTTTTAATAACTTCCGCAAGCGTGGTGGTTTTTCCCGTCCCCGGAGGTCCGTGAATAAGAAAAACATCCGAATTGACGGATTTGCTAAGAGCGACGTTTTGAGATTCGTTTAAAATATCACTCTTTTCATTAATTGAAACAATATCCGGCTCTTTATTTCCGAGAAGTATTTCTATACCATTTTCCATTTTACATTTTCCATTTTCCACTAATTCAAGCGCTTTTTTCATTCTTTTAAACGTTATATCGTTTACGAAAAGATCCAGCCTGTAAAGTTTCGAGCGGAAAATAGGCTCTTTTGAATAAACCTCTATAAAATTTTTACCTATCCCGCTTACCGTGGCTTCCTGGTTGAATTTTAAAGGATCCCCCCTGCTTATTAAAACAATATCACCGGCTTTTATCTGGTGTTCGGGCATATTGTTTCTGTTGAACCTGTATATTTTAAAATCAAGAAATTCCCCCGTGTATTTCATACGTAGGCCTAAAACGGAACGCCCTCTTTTTTGCCTTTCACTGCCGCTTAATCTTTTTATTTCATTCAGATGAAAATCTTTTTCGGCTTTTCTTTCTTTTTCGATCAGTTCACCGAAATATTTCACATACTCTTTTACATTTTTAAATTTATACAATATACACTCCTGTTACATAGAATATCACTGCTAATGATATCAGATTTATACCATAAAACATCCTTTTTGAAAAAAAAGCAAAAACACAGAGCCCTAAAAACACCACTCCGAACCACAATGGAAATTTAACAATTTCAAAACTCTCACCCAATTGCAGATACTTTAAAACAATTCCGTCAAACATTCCCCCGACGCCAAACAGATGTAACAGTATCTCAAGCGGATAAAAAACCGCAAAAAGCAGATTCACAAAGGGCGACAAAAACTGATACGGGTTAAAATTGCCGAAAAACGAATGGGATATCACAAACATTACGGCAAACATATAAAAACTCATTAAAACGGAATTAGCAAATGTAGGTTTATAATACCTGAAAAAAAGATATATGTAAAAAACCCCCGTAATACTTAAAAAATACCCTATACTGAAAACCTTCTCACCGAATATCAGCAGCGAAAAGAGAAAAACAACCCCCAAAACCTTAAGCGAAAAAGGGTTTTGAAGATAATATGCGTATAAAAAAACCACTATTTCCAAAACATAAGCCCTAATCAAAGACGGCGGAAAACCGGTCACATACAGATAAAAAAACTCAATTACAAACACCAAAACCGCCAAATCAACAAACCGGTTGCGGTACGGGAATTTTTTTTGAAAAATTTTATAAACGGGTGTAAAAACCAGATACAAAAACAGTGATATAAACCCGAGATGAAGACCGCTCAGGGCAATAAGATGTGAAACACCGAGGGCACTTAACTCCCGCCTCGTTTTATAATCGATACTTTCGCCTAAAAAAAGAGCCTTGTATATGTTAGTCATTCTTATATCCGAATGCTGCTTTTCTATAAATTCATCAAGTGCGGACACCGGCAAAAGCCTTAAATTAAAGCTCGGAGCGTAAAACGTAAAAAGATAGTCTTTAAAAGAAACACCCGAGGTTATAAGCGCGAGTTTGACATTTTCATTTAAAATGTTTTTAAGATTTTCTCTTGAAACGGTGTAAAACGTAAGATCTTTTGTTTTGAGTTTTAAAACAAAATATTCACCCCTTTTTCCCCGTTTTTTATACTGATTCACAACTTTAACATCCACATCCTTTAATTTATCATACCTGAAATCAAGATAATTCAAAAATGATACCTGAAACCTGACAAAAAACAGAAGAAAAAAAATCAAAATCACAAACTTATTATCTGAAAAATAACGCCCTGTTTTATAATATAACCTGTAAAAACCTTGAATCAAAGCTTCTTTATTCATAATGATTATTTTTTTCATTATATTAAATTTCCAATTCTTCCGAAATGTCTTTTATAAATTTGCTAAGGGGTCGTTTGTTTATTTCGCTTTCGCTTATATATCCGCCGCTAATAAGTCTCTTTAAATCTTCGATGTTTTTGAAAAAAGTTCCTTCGTATTTTTTAAATAGTTCGTCTAAATAGCTTTCGTTATAGATATATTTTTTTTGGATTAGTTCGAGAATTATGTCTTTTAGACAAGAATATCTTTCTTTAATTTTAAAAACTTTTAAATGATTTTCAACTTTAATTGAATTATTTATATTTTGAATTTCTATTTCAAAACCATCAATTGAATGATAAAATTTAACATTACAGAATTTCAATTTAAATTTTATTTTTTTATCAATATCATCTATATAAGGATGGATATATTCATCTAAATTAAAACTTTTTGTATGTTTTAAATTTGAATTACACTGATGGCAAGATGGAATTAAATTATAAATTGATAAAGACAAAATAGGATATGTAGCTTTATCGAAAAAATGATCAAATTCCGGTCTTACAATTTTTTCATTGTTTTCATTAATAACAGTATAAATTGAAGTAATATTGCAATAAGGACAAGTATTTACATTTAAATATTTAGCTAATTCATAAGCATCATAATCATCTTCTTTTTCTTTCTTTTTAATAAAATCATTATATTTACTTTTCATATAATCAAAATTTATTGATTGATTTTTACTCCATTCTCCAATTTCATATAATTTATCAGGTTTTGAAATTAAAATATCTCTCAAAGAATAAGGAGAATTTAATTTTTTTAAATCTTCCTCTAATTTTTTTAATTTACCTTTTAAATTTTTATAATGATTATTTTTTATCTCATCTGTTATTATTATTTTCTTCATCTTTTTTTTCCAAAAAATATTTTCTTTTAGCTCTATCTAATAGTTCATTTTTTATATTTTTAGTTTGGTGCTCCTTTAAAATTTCCAACTCATATTCTAATAATTTTATTTTTTCATCAATTGAATTTATTTTTTTAAGTCTTTTACTATCAAGCATTCTTTGAAGTTCTTTTTTGATAATAGGCTCTCCAATTATATTGATAATTTTTTGTGCTTCTGTGTCGGATTTTATTTTTGATTTTTTACCATTTAAATAATTTATTACATTATCTATAATTCCACTTGCAAACTCTCCCATAAGTCCATTTTCCATAAAAAAGCTATCACTAAGTAAAGTATGAATATTAGCTCCAAAAGTTTCTTTCTTTTCATTTAGTCCATCTACGACTTTACATTTTCCGTTTTTATCTTTATCTAAAAAGATAATATTTTGTTTTGGTAGATCAGATATTATAAAAGGAGAATGAGTTAAGAAAAACAAATGTATTTTTTTATCAAAATTTACCATTTTCTTAAATTCATCTAATGTAAACAATATTTCGCTAATATAATTTTTCTGCCATTCCGGATGAAATCCTAATTCTATTTCATCTAAAAAAATATTAATAGTTGAATATTTTTTAGATTTTAAATTATATAATTGATAAAGCAAACCTATTAAAAATTGAAATTTGAACTTTTCACCTGTACTCAAAGATTCTAATGATTTTTCATTTTCATAAAATTCTACATCTAACCAAGCTGGAAAATATTCTAATATATCTTCTTCTGGTAAATTATCAATTGAAATTTCTTTTTTTTCTATAAATTTTTCTAATTTTTTATATAATTTTTTTTGATGAAATTTTATAGCAACAATAATTTTTTTTAATTCATAATTATCTTTATTTAAAGAATCTAATTTTTCTTCGTGTTTCTTTAAACATTTTTCAAGAATATTAATTAATTTTTTAAAATCTTTTTCAGTTGCAATTTCTGTTACTTTTTCTTCTAACCATTCTATCTTAGAACCAAATTCTTTTAAATTTTCTTTTTTTTCTATTATTTTAAACAAAATATAAATTAAATTTAGTATTTTTAGATTATTTTCTTGATAATATTTTTCAATTGCCTGTTTTATTTCATTTGAAGGAACAAAAGAATTATTATTTAAAATTAATTTTTTCAAATTAATATATTTAATTAAATTTTTATATGGATAAAATTTTAAATCTTTCAATGTTTTTCCATCTTTTTTTAATTCTTCTTTATATATTGTATTAGTAGTAGAATATTTAAATTTTATTCTATCAGGATTAAAAAAAGAAGTAATTTTATTATTTATTAATTCGTCTTTTAAAAAAGAATAAAACAATAAAATTCTTTGATTTGTCAAATATTTTAGTAGATTTAATTTTATTTCATTATATTTTTTTAGTGGTTCTAATAAAAGAGGTATTTTATAATCATCTTTTCTATGATAAATTGTTTCAACCCACAAACTTTCTCCATCTTGCCAAGTATCTAATGAATAGTTATAATAAATTGAAAAAATATTTACACTATTTTTATAATTTTCTATTTTTCCATTATTTATTTGATATTCATAATAAACTTTGTTAAATCTATTTATTTTATATAACCTATTTTGTTGTAATTGTTTCTTTAAATATTCACTATCAATTTTAAAAAATTCTTTTTCATGTTTAACTATTAAAAATAATTTAAACTCTTTTTCTACTAAATCAATTAAAGCTTTGCGAATTAATGTTGCAATATGTGTTTCTTCATCTTCCCAATAAGAATTGGTCAAATTTTTATTATAATACATAAATAAAATTTTGTAAATTAATTTAATAATACTACTCTTCCCACTCCCGTTCTTCCCAACTATTGCCGTAACATTTATATTATCAGGAAAAATATGCACATAATTTTTATTTTCTTCTATTATTAATTCACTGTTTTCTTCATCTAACTCCCCATTTTCTTTATATTTAGGCTTAAACTCACACCTAAACTTAGGTGAGAGATTGAATCCTTGATTTTCAATATTTTTATATCTTTCTACCCACAAATAAACAAGTTCCATCGATTTAGCCTTTATATGAATTATCACAATTGATTCTAAAAATAAATTAAGAATAATTATCTATCATTTCAAAAATTTCATCAATATAAATTAATTCATCTTTATTTATATTTTCACTAATTTTTAAAGGAATATTTCTTCTAAATCCATCCATATCAATAGGTTTAGTAGATATCAATAAATCCATCATATACGGAGATAGTAAAGTTGATTTTCCAAATTTACTTTTTATTTTTTCTTTTATTCGAATTAATTCTTTTAAAATTTTTACTAAGCTATCCATCTCTAAAATAAAATCATCTTTTGTTAAATAATCAGTCTTACTTAATTCTATCCAATTCCAAAAATTTTCATGAAACTGATATTCTTTTAAATATCTGATATAAATATCTAATGTTTCTTCAATATCAATTAAATCTTTATCAGAAATTTTAATAGCATCTTCAATATTAATTTTAATCACTTGATCTAAATCATTTTTATACTTTTCTAAAATCCAAAATAATTCAAATACCGTTTTATTAATAGGTAAAATTTTTTGTTGTAATAATTTGATATATTGTTGAATTTGATTTTGTTTTTCTTGTAAAATTAATTTAGTTTTTTTAATTTCTTCGGGGTTTTCGTATGTTTTACTTAATCTATTCTTAATAGATTCTAATATAGTTGTTTTTTTAGTTTTATTGCTATGTATCTCTAAACAAAAATCTTCTAGTCCTATTTCTTTTAAACGCTTATATACAACTTCTAAAGCCGCAAGCTTTTCTGATACGAATAAAACCTTTTTACCTTCATATATCAAACAAGCAATTAAATTAGAAATAGTTTGAGATTTTCCAGTTCCCGGAGGTCCTTCAATTACTAAATTTTCATTATTTAATACTGTTATAATTGATTCAAATTGAGAAGAATCAGCATTTAAAACTACAGGAATTTTTGTTATTAATTCGTTTTTATCTATGTTTTCAGTTGATAAATTATTATTTTCTTCATTTCCTTTTAAAAGAATATTTAATAAATGTTTATTATTTAAATTCCATTTATCCGGATCTAAATCTTTATAAATCCAAATTTTATTAAATGCTAAAAAGTTTATTTTAACATCATAAATAATTTCCCAATCTTTCTGTTTAAAAAATTCCGATAAATCCTCAAAATATTCAACAATATTAGCATTTTCAAAATCAAATTTAGGAAGTTCAATATTAAAATCATGTATTAATTTTTCTTGCAAAGAACTATTTAACTCAATATCATCTCCGGAATATTCTATAATAAACTTATAAGATAGTTTGCTTTTAATTCTGCTAATTTTAATAGGAATATTTATTAAAGGAGCTTTATAATAAATTGAACTATTTTCCGATTCTTTCCAATTTAAAAAACCTAAACTTAAGTAAAGAATATTATTACCTGTTTCTTCAATATACAAATTACTTTTTAAAAAAATATTATTTAATCTTTTTTCTAATTCATTCGAAAATTGAAGAGTTTTTAAATATTTTAAGTTCTTTTCTTTTTTCAGTGTATTTTTTTTATTAATATTATCATTTTCTAAAATATATTTTCTCAATTCATCATCTACAATTTTACTATCTAAGTTATGAAGTTGAATATATTCAATTTTATTTTCAATTAAAGGTTTAAAAATTAGTTGAGATTCTTGTAATACTAACTTTTCATATATTCCCTCTATACAGCTTTCAATTATATCTATATTAAATTTTTTAGAAGGTTTTTTATAATTTATTAAGCTATTTCTTTTACTTAAATCTATTATTTTTTTTCTTATTTTATTTAAATATTCAATTGATGCATCCATTATAATTTACCTTTGATGAAAAAATTTAAAAAAGTATCCAAATTTAATTTCCACATCAAAACTTTTACAATAGTATCTGCTAAGAGGCATATTTTCATCCTTTCCCCCTCAAAGCTTAACACTATTTTAACACAATAAAAACGAAATCGCCTTTCGTTTTTTAAAAATTACAACGTTTCAATTTCTTCTAAGAGGATTTTTTTGAGCGTATTTTTTAACTTTTCGTCGAATATTTCTATCATAGTGAGGTGTTTTTTTACAAATTCAACAAGCTCTTTTATATGATAATACTCAAATTCAAACATCTCCTTTTCAAAGTAGTTTTTAAATTCGGGTTTTACTTTGATTAACGCTTTTTTCTTTTCGTTATTGAAATATTTAGAATCAAATTCTATGTTGATTTGTTTATTTAAGAGATTTTCATTTAAGGGAGTGAAAGAAGAGATGGAGTTTATGTGAAAGGTTTTTATTTTTTCTTCTTTTAAATCATAAGCAAAAAGATACCATCTTAGATCGAAATTTCCGATTTTTAGGGGATGAATTGTGTAATTTTTATTTTTGTATTCGATATTTAAAGAGATATTCTCTTTTATAAAATAAAGATATGCTTTTAAACTAAAAATATCAAAACTCTCAATTTTTAAGTTTGATATTATGTTCTTTTTTTCTTTTAAAAAAATTTTCTTTATTTCATTTTCATACTTTTTAAAAATATGGACATTAATCGAAAAAACAAACTCCCTAAAAAGCTCAAACAGCTCATTTTCTAAAAGGGATGGTTTTTCTTTTAGTTTGTATTCTCCTTTTTTAATTTTTTCTATTTCATAATATTTTTGAAGTGTTTTGATATAGTTTTGAATACTCCTGATTGTAACGTTTAATTCTTTAGCCGCTTCTTTGACTTTCACACTATCACTGAACAAAAATTTAAAATATAATTTTTCAATATTTTGCATTTTTAAATCTCTTATAATTTTCTATTTCGTCTTTTAACTGTTTTATTACAAATGAAATTACAAATGCATCGTCTATAAATCCTATCCCCGGTAAAAAATCAGGGATTACGTCAAAAGGCAGGACAACATATGCAAGCGCACCTGCTATTGTTGCGTAAGTTGCAGCTGAAAGTGAATATTTTTTATCCGTAATCATTTCAAAAAGCAGTTTCATATCATTTATGAAACTTAAGTTTTTGAATTTTTCAAAAAAACTCTCTACTTCTTCTTCTTTGAAAGAATCTTTTAAATTTTCAACTAATTTCAGTGCTTTTTGTTTTTCTTTTTCCGTCATTTTCTTGCTTTTTTATTTGTATTTTAACAAAATTATTATTAGTTGATTTTGATTTATTTTTATTAGATTCATTTCCCATTTATTCATAATCCCTTTCAACTTTAAGTTTGGCATTTTGATCTTCTAAATCTTTAATCTTTGTTTTTAAGATTTGATTTTTCTCTTTTTTATTGTAGTATTATACAAACAACAACCATTTTATCACGTTAATAATTTCTACATCATTATTTTCAATTTGTGGATTATCAAGAGTTAAAAGTATGAGTTTGGCATCGGTTTTTAGTTCTTCTTTTGCTTTTTGAAGCGTTCTGATTTCTCTTTTTAAGGTTTTTTCGTCATTTAAAGTCAAACTTACCTGAATCAAATGAGTTATTTTTTCATTCTCTTTAATCAAAAAATCAACCTCATAATTATCTTTGGTTTTATAGTAGTAAATATTTTCAAATCTTCTTTTAAGCTCCAAAAATACAATATTTTCAAGCAAATCACCTTTTTTTCTGCCTACTTCAAAAGATACTCTTTTTGAAAGCCCTGTATCTATTGAATAGACCTTTTTTAGATTTACAATCTGCTTTTTTAAAGACCAGTCAAATTTTTTTACCGTATATATTAAAAACGCGTTTTGTAAATATTCCATGTATTTTTCTATCGTTTCATATGAGATGTTTAAGATATTTTTAAGTTTATTGTTAGATACTAAATTTGAAATGTTTGAGAGTAAAAAGACTGAAAGTTGTTCAAGTTTTAAAAAATTATCAAGCTTATATCTTGCCACAATATCCCTAAGTAAAATTGAATCAAAATAACTTTTTAACTCCGCCTTTTTTAACTCTTCGTCTTCCAATAATACAACTTTTGGAAATCCTCCAAACTCCATAAACTCTTCAAAATATCTATCAATTTCAAGCCTGTTTGAAATATATTCAAATTCATTTTTTATATTTAAACCTTTAAATTGCAAAAATTCCCTAAAACTTAAAGGATAAATTAAAACATCCAAATATCTGCCACTTAGAACCGAACTTATTTCTTTACTTAACAGCTTAGAATTTGAACCTGTTGCGTATAAAAAACTGCTTTTTAATTCATACTCTTTATTTAGCCATTTTTCAAACCCCTCAATATTTTGTATTTCATTTAAAAAAATATGAGGTTTGTTTTGAGGTTTAAGATAATAAATATAAGCTTCTTTGATTTTTTCTAAAAGCGACAAATCTAAAAAAGGAGCAAATCTCGGATCTTCTAGATTTATAAAAAGTATCTCTTCTTTTTTTACGCCATAACTCAGCAAATTTTTAATATGATTGATTAAAATTGTAGATTTCCCGCTTCTTCTTACACCTTTTAAAAATATAACCTCTTGTGTTTTATACTTTTTTTCTATTTCGTTTTCGTAACTTTTTCTTTTTAAAGTATCAGGTAAATCTCTGTTCCAAAAATTCCATTCATTTAAAATTTCTATTATTTTTTCTCTATTCACTATAATCCTTTTGGCGTGGTGAGTAATATTATATCAAAATTACTCGTCACATCGAGTAAGGTTTTTTTAAATTTACTAACAAAGGATTAATAAAAACCTTTTCTTTTCCCTCTCTTTTCCTTTTTTCAACTAGCAATTTAAGTTATGTCTTATTGTATTCTCTGAAAAATATCATTTTTTCAAAGGTTCAATTTGGTATTACTTATAACTCGCATATTAAGCACAATTTATCATTGTATATTTGTAACAACACTGATAAGTGATTTTTATAACTAACACAATTATTTTTAATTTAAGCAACATTTAAGAAATAAATGATATATTTCTATTACAAAACATAAACAAAGGAGCTAAGATGGCAGTAAAAATTACTGATATTTGTATCAATTGCGGAGCATGTCTTGACGAATGCCCGGTAGAAGCAATTGTGGATGACAGCGAAAACCCAACAGGTGAGGAAATTTATTACGTAAATCCTGACAAATGCGTTGAATGTGTAGGATATTATGACGAGCCTGCATGTGCGGCGGCATGTCCTACTGAAGGATGTATTGTTTGGGATGAATGTAAAGAGGGACAAACATGTTCTGAAAACAGAGGTGAACCGGGAGAGCCTGTAGTAGAATAATCCTTTCACCCTCTTCTTTTTTCTTCAAATTTTGATATAATTCCTCTCTAAAAACTCAAGGAGAGAAATATGGAAAAAACTCTTTCAATTATAAAGCCAGATGCTGTAGCTAAAAATGTTATTGGTAAGATTATCGACAGATTTGAAAGCAATGGACTTAAAATTGCCGCAATGAAAAAAATCAAACTTACAAAAGAAGATGCCAGTAAATTTTACGAAGTTCACAAAGAAAGACCATTTTATAACGATTTATGCGAATACATGAGTAGCGGACATGTTGTAGTAATGGTTTTAGAAGGTGAAAATGCAGTAGCTAAAAACAGAGAGCTTATGGGAGCCACAAATCCTAAAGAAGCGGCACCTGGAACAATAAGAGCGGATTTTGCAGAAAGTATAGAAGCAAATGCCGTTCACGGAAGTGACAGTCTTGAAAATGCTAAAAAAGAAATCGCATTTTTCTTTGCCGAAAGGGAGATTTTATAATTGGAAATCAATAAAAATTTCCAAGGTTTAGAGCTAAAAGCTAAAAGTGACAAATTAAAAGACGGTACATTTATAGTTGAAGGTAAACTTCAAGGAAGTGTTGAAGTTGAATGTATAAAATGTTTAAAAACATTTAAAAAAGAAATAAACGAAGATGTTAAATTTAAAATCGTTAAACCTCCTTTTAAAGGTTTTGACGAAGAGTATGATATAATCGAAATGGAAAAATTTGATCCACTAGAGCTTTTAAAAAGTGAAATTGAATCAATCAAAAACGATTATAATATATGCGAAGAATGCAAACAAAAAGAATTTAACAAAGAATTTTAAGGAGAAACAATGGCAGTTCCAAAGAGAAGAAACTCTAAAACTAGAGGAGCAAAAAGAAGAACTCATTACAAAATCAGATTAAGTTCTGTAGTAAAATGTTCACATTGCGGTGCATATAAAAGACCTCACAGAGCATGCCCTAGCTGCGGTGAGTATTAATGAAAATAGCAATTGATGCAATGGGTGGGGATTTCGGTCCCGC
>NZ_JBMYAU010000126.1:0-10142 GCF_053994455.1 Nautilia sp.
AATATCATATTTAGTAAGAAAAACAAAGGCACATTCTAAATCTTTTGAGTGCTTAGATAATCGACTCGCTATGTTCTTTGTTAATCTTAATTTAAAAGGTGTTAAATGATGTTATTCGGTCAGTGCCTACATTCAGAGTACTCGGAAGTTTTATTATTTATGATATAATACCGTTTTAAAAAGGCCTTCCATGAAAAGAAACGAAAAAAGAATTCTTATAAAATTTTCAGGAGAAGCTTTAGCCGGAGAAGAAGGTTTCGGAATAGACACCAAAATATTAAAATATCTCGCCGACGAAATAAAATCGGTCGTGAAAGAAGGTTTCGAAATTGCCCTTGTAATAGGAGGAGGCAACTTCATACGCGGTGTAAGCGCCGCGAAAGACGGTATTATAAAAAGAACATCGGGTGATTATATGGGTATGCTCGCAACGGTCATTAACGCCGTTGCCATGCAAGAAGCCCTTGAAAACGACGATGTTCCCGTAAGGGTCCAAAGCGCCATCAAAATGGAGGAAATAGCCGAAAACTTCATTGTAAGGCGCGCAATAAGACACCTTGAGAAAGGAAGGGTCGTAATATTTGCCGCCGGTACCGGTAATCCGTTTTTTACCACGGATACGGCGGGGGTTTTGAGAGCCAGTGAAATAGGAGCGGGTTCCATAATAAAAGCCACGAAAGTGGACGGCATTTACAATAAAGATCCGGAAAAATACGATGATGCCGTTTTATTGGAAGAAATAAGCTATGAAGACGCCCTCAAAGACAACATCAGGGTAATGGACGATACGGCTATTGCCCTCGCAAGGGAAAACAGGCTTCCCATTATCGTCTGCAATATGTTCAAAAAAGGCAATTTGCTGAAAATATTAAAAAACGATCCGAATGCGAAATATTCAATAGTCAAGTAAAGGAGAAACATGAGAATAGAACAGATAAACGCAAAAGCATTGGAAAAAGTCAATTACGACAGATATCTTTTAAGCCAGGCGGTGGCAAAAAGGGTCAACGAGCTTATAAACGGGGCCAAACCGCTTATAGATCTTCCAAAACCGAATATGCAGCTAACAGAAATAGCGACACTTGAAATAGCCGAAGGACTCGTAAAGGTTAAAGAGGTTTGAGAGAAGATTTTTTACAGCTTATAGAAACTATCAAATACATAAAAACTACTAACGAAGCCCTGCGGCTTCTTTTGAGCAGGATAAACACCGAACTTATTAAACAGGCGGTCGATTTTGCCGTTAAGGCACACAGCGGACAAAAAAGAAAAAGCGGGGAGGATTATGTAATACATCCCATTTTGGTGGCCGTAATAACAAGCTATTTCAGTGAGGACGAAGACGTAATTACCGCGGCGATTCTTCACGACATCGTAGAAGACACCCACTACACCATCTATTACATAAAAGACAAATTCGGAAGAAACGTCGCCAATTTAGTCGAAGGGCTTACCAAAATAGTGGAAATAAGACAGAGCTCCCTCGCACCTTCCAGCTCGAACGAAAAACTCACGAAATCGGCTATGACGTTTAGAAAAATGCTCTTAGCGTCCATTCGGGACATAAGGGTTTTGGTCATAAAACTGTGCGACAGGCTTCACAATATGCTCACCTTAAGCGCGCTTCCGCCGCATAAACAAAAAAGAATAGCAGAAGAAACACTTGTAGTTTACACGCCCATAGCGCACAGACTGGGAATTTCAACCTTAAAAAACGTTCTTGAGGATCTCGCCTTTAAATACCTTTTGCCCGAAGAATACAATAAAATAGACGATTATCTTAACAAACACAAAAAAGAATTTACGTTAAGGCTAAACGAGTTCATACAGAAAATTCAAAAACTTCTTTTAAAAGAAGGGCTTAAAGACTTCGAAATAAAAAGCAGAATAAAACATTATTATTCGATATTTCTTAAAATGCAGCGTAAAGGAATCTCCATCGAGGAAATCCTTGATCTCTTAGCCGTCAGAATAATCGTAAACGAACCGATAGAGTGCTATGAAACCTTAGGAGTTGTTCATCTTAATTTCAGACCGTTAATAAGCCGTTTTAAAGACTATATAGCTATTCCGAAAGAAAACGGCTACCAGACGCTGCACACGACGGTATACGACGGAAACTCCATAATAGAGGTGCAGATAAGAACGTACGATATGGACAAAAACGCTGAATTCGGAATAGCCGCCCACTGGAAATACAAACTAAACACGGCACTGCCAAACGTAAAATGGCTCGAGGATATGAAGTTCGACGAAGACATAGAAGATTTCTACGAACTTGCAAAAAACGACCTTTTCAGCGAAGATATAGTCGTGTATTCGCCCAAATTCGAAACGTTTACGCTGCCAAGGGGCGCAACCGCGCTGGATTTCGCATATATGATCCATACCGACATAGGAAACAGGGCTATAGGCGCATACATAAACAAGGAAAAAGCCTCGCTTCTCACCACCCTAAAAACCGGTGATATCGTCAAAATCGTAACGGGGGACGAGGTTATTCCCAGATGCAGCTGGATAGAGTCCATAAAAACAAGCAAAGCCAAATACGAACAGAAAAAACTGTGCCGCCAAAAAGAAAAAGAGATAAATAAAAAACTGGCAATCGCCATTTTAAAAGGAATCTTCGACATAGAAGATATAAAAATAAGGGCTTTTATAAAAGCGAATTCCCTTTGCGAATCAATAAGCAGAATAGTGGAAGATAAGAATTTCTTAAAAGACGTTGTAAAAAGACTTTACAAAACGATGAGAAAAAGAAACCTTTTATATTTCAAAAATATAAATTTAAAAGAGCTTGAATTCGACAACATCCGTGTGATTACGAACAAACAGATTAACGATATAAGCTTCAACTACTGCTGTCATCCGAAATTCGGAGACAAAATTCTCGGGCTTATGAAAAAAAAGGAAGTTGAAATTCATCACAGATTTTGTAATAATGCCGAAAAAAAAATTGACAAAGCGGTCTTTGTCGAATGGATAAGAAACACTCAAAACAGGTATTTTTTAGTGGTCACACTTCAAAATAAAAAGGGGGAACTTGCCAAATTCGTAAGTTTTCTGACAAAACTCGGTATTTTTATCCATTCGATAAGTCTGGGTAAAGAATCCAACAACTGCAGGCTCGAAATCGAATTCGATTCAAAGCAGTACGGGCATATTAGGAAAAAAATAGAAAACGAATACAACATAATTGAATTCATATCGACAAAAGACGCATACGACTGAAAAATCACAATAAAGAAAGGCGGTTTATGGAAATTAAAAAAGCTGTAAACGAAATTAAAAGAGGCACAAGCGAAATAATAGGACTTGAAAAAATAGAAGAGCTTATAAAAAAATATTATCAAACGGGTGAGAGGTTTACAATAAAAGCCGGGTTTGATCCGACCGCTCCGGATCTTCATTTAGGCCATACGGTACTTTTGCAAAAATTAAAAACATTTCAAAAATACGGGGCGACGGTTCAGTTTTTAATAGGTGATTTTACGGCGCAGATAGGGGATCCGAGCGGAAAAAGCGCTACAAGAAAAATGCTCACCCCTGAAGAAGTTGCAAAAAACGCCCAAACTTACAAAGAACAGGTGTTTAAAATATTAGACAAAGAACATACCGAAGTGCTGTTTAACTCAAAATGGCTAAACGCTCTCGGCGCTGCGGGAATTGTCGAACTGACAACGACTTACACGGTGGCGAGAATGCTCGAAAGGGACGACTTTGAAAAAAGGTACAAGTCAAACACCCCGATAGCCATCAGCGAATTTATTTACCCCCTTCTTCAGGGTTATGACAGCGTGGCTCTTAAAAGCGACATCGAAATAGGAGGAACGGATCAGAAATTCAACCTTTTAATGGGGAGGCAGCTTCAAAAAACATATAACGTGGGCAAAGAGCAAAGCGTAGTTATGATGCCGCTTCTCGTCGGACTTGACGGTGTTAACAAAATGAGCAAATCCCTCGGAAACTATATAGGAATAACGGAAGACGCAAACACCATATTCGCAAAAGTGCTTTCAATTTCGGACGAACTTATGTGGGATTGGTACGAACTTTTAAGTGACAAATCCATTGAAGAAATAGAAAAATTGAAAAAAGAGGTTCAAAACGGATTTAACCCTAAAAAAGTAAAAGAGGCCCTCGCAATCGAAATAGTCGACAGGTTTCACGGCAAAGGAGCGGGAGAAAAAGCAAAAGAGCATTTCGACAACATCCACAAAAAAGGGTTAATCCCTGAAAACATACCGGAATTCACCATTAACGAGCAAAATATAACCGACGCTCTCGTTAACACCTCCCTCGCTTCTTCAAAAAGCGAGGCAAGACGCCATATCAAAGCGGGCGCGGTAAAAATAAACAGCGAGAAAACAAACGACCAAAACACCGTTTTAAAAAGCGGCGGGGAATATATTTTACAGATAGGGAAAAGAAAATTCGCAAAAGTAAAGGTAATGTAATGAAGCCTCTTAAAATAGGAAAACATATAATAAAAAACCCGATAATACAAGGCGGGATGGGTCTTGGAATTAGCTGGGACAGACTTGCCGGAAATGTAAGCAAAGAAGGCGGTTTAGGAGTTATAAGCGCAGTGGGGACGGGATATTACGAAGATAAAAAATACGCAAAAAAACTGGTAGAGGGAAGACCCCTTCTGGAAAAAGAGTTTTACAGCAGGGACGCTTTGTTTAAAATAGTCGAAAACGCAAGAAAAATATGCGGCGATGCGCCTCTCGGGTGCAACGTACTATATGCCATAAACGATTACGGAAGAGTGGTAAGGAATGCCTGCGAAGCGGGAGTGGACATAATCATCACCGGTGCCGGGCTTCCTATGGATATGCCGGAATTTACAAAGGATTTTCCGGATGTGGCGCTTGTGCCTATCGTTTCAACGGGAAGGGCTTTTAAGCTTATTGCAAAAAGATGGGAAAAACGATACGGAAGAATTCCAGACGCGGTAATTGTGGAGGGGCCTCTTAGCGGCGGGCACCAGGGCTTTAAATACGAAGAGTGTTTCAAAGAGGAAAACCAGCTTGAACATTTGGTCTCCGATGTTAAAAAAGAAGTCGAAAAGTGGGATAAAAACATCCCCGTAATAGCCGCAGGAGGAATATGGTCCTACGAAGATATTATGAAATTCATAAACCTCGGGGCAGACGGGGTACAGCTCGGGACAAGATTCGCCCTCACGCATGAATGCGACGCAAGCGACGAGTTTAAACGGATTTTGTTAAATGCAAAAAAAGAAGACATAATCCTTATGAAATCGCCCGTCGGATACCCTGCGAGGGGAATCAGAACTAAACTTATAGAAAAAGTCGAAAAAAAAGAAGGTCCCGTTATAAAATGCATATCAAACTGCGTTTTTCCCTGTAAAAGAGGTGAAGAGGCAAGAAAAGTGGGCTACTGTATAGCCGACAGGCTTGCGGACGCGTATACGGGGAACGAGGAACTCGGACTGTTTTTCAGCGGGGCTTACGCATACAAAGCGGACAGACTCTTAAGCGTAAAAGAACTTATGAAAGAGCTTACAGGGGAATAATGAAAAAAGCCGTTTTTATTTTCCTTTTCACGCTCCTTTTTTCATGCGACACAACTTCTATAAACAACGCTTACAACGATTATTACAAATATCAGCAAAAATACATATCAGCCATTCTCGACGATGACAAAAACAGACAAATAAAGGCGTTAAATGAACTTGTAAAATGCGGAAAATTTTTAAAATTCAACACTTCGGAATATGAAAAAAAACTTACCGAACTTACAAAACGGAAAAAAACAAAACTGAATCAAAACGGTGCATCCCCGGACACCACACCTTCGAACAAGCCTCTGAAGCGTTCCAAATACATAAAAATATACTCTTTGTCCCCCATTAAAATCAAAATACCTTACAACAACATAAAACATTTCACAATAAAACATCGTCTTTATAAAAAAGTGTTCGACATTCCCCATGCAATCATTTCAAAACCCGTATTCAAACGGCTAAAAAACGGAATTACGTTAAAAATAGCGCAGTTTAACAAAAAAACGGTCAGAATAGTTTTGTATTCCAAAAAAAGATTTAAAATAGACTATAAAATAAAAAACAATATTTTAAACATAACTCTAAACAGCGGACAGAAAAAAATTTATAAAAACGTTCTTGCGCAAAAGCCAAAAGCGTACAAAGAAAAAAATAAAGTCATAGTAATAGATCCCGGGCACGGCGGAAAAGACGCCGGAGGCATAGGCATACACCGGAGAATGGAAAAAATAGCCGTATTGAAAATTGCAAAATACCTGAAAAATTACCTTATAAAAAAAGGTTATACGGTTTATCTGACGAGAAATTCCGATTACTTCATACCTTTGAAAAAAAGAACCCATTTTGCAAACCTCAAAAAAGCGGATCTTTTTATTTCAATACACTGCAACATTGCCCCCGGACACAACAAAAAAATACACGGAATAGAAACATATTTTCTCTCTCCCACCAGAAACGAAAGGGCCATTGAGGTTGCGAGGCTGGAAAACAAAGAGATAAAAGGGCTCAATTATCTTGATCAGAGGGTTATATTGAATTTTTTAAACAGGGACAGAATGATAGATTCCAATAAACTTGCCATTGATATCCAGCAGGGGATGCTCGGAGTGTTGAAAAACCGTTACAGCTATGTAAGAGACGGGGGAGTCAGACCGGCTCCATTTTGGGTTTTAGTCGGTACACAGATGCCGGCTATTTTGATAGAAACCGGCTACCTGACTAACCCCACCGAATCCCTCAGGCTGTTTACGCCGGAATATCAAAAGTTTCTTGCAAAAGGTATAGCCGAAGGTATTGAAAACTATTTTAAAAAAAACCCGTAAATACACTTTAAAAATATTAAGGCTTTTCTGGTTCAATTAATAAGTTTGAATTCGTTTTTTTCTTTATTATAATTATAAACTTCCCCCGTTTCTATAATATAATACCATCCTATCAAACTGAGTTTGCCTTCTTTTACTCTCTCCTCAACAAAAGGGTAAGTCATTAAATTGTCCAGCTGTTTTATTACGTTTAACTGTTCAACCTCCCATTCCCTGAGCTTAACATCCTTTATGCCTTCGACGGCTTTTTTCACATCTTCTATTATTTCAAGCCATTTTTTTACAAAAGGCAGTTTTTCAAGCTTTTCGGGAGGGTAAAAAAGAGCTTTTAACCCGCCGCAGTTACTGTGGCCGCATACAAGTATGTTTTCAACCTCAAGATATTTTACCGCATATTCAAGTATTGAAGCCGTACATTTGTACGTTCCGTCGTTAATTTCATATGGCGGCACTATATTTGCAATGTTTCTTACCACAAACACTTCACCGGGCATTGTTTTGGTTATTAAATTCGGCACAATTCTGCTGTCGCTGCAGCCTATATAAAAAGTGTGCGGTTTTTGCCCTTCTTTTAATTCCTGAAATAGCTCTTTATGATTTTCAAAATCCCCTTTTTTAAAATTCAAAACACCTTTAAAAAGTTTTTCACTCATTATGACTCCTTTTTATTTAATACATATTCAAGTTCGTATATGTTATTTACAATATATTCGAAATCGTCAATATTTTCCTCATCAGCCGCTATTAACAGTTTATCGTTTATTTTTATTTCCGTCTGAGGAGTCGGCATCAAAATCGTTTTCCCGTCTCTTTTCAATAAAAGATACACTATTTTTAAAAGTTCGTTTCTATCAGCCCTGGATTTCCTAATATCCCCGTACGTTATTTTTTCACCTTTTTCAAGTCTTCTGCAAAGTGCGTAAGCGTTTTTTTTATTTATTTCAATTTCATAATAAAGCGGATTTTCACCGGCTATCGTTTTTAACATATTTACAATAACTTCAGCCCATTCATTGTCTTTTTTTCTTATTTCTTCAATAAAGGCATTTACAAGCGGCCTGGAAATAACCGTATAAGTATATTCCGCTAAAATTTTTTCTAAAACATATATTCTGTCAATTTTTGCGGCTTGAAATATAGTTAAATCCTCAAGTGAATTTTCTCTCGCTATTGTATAAATTTCAGGGTTTAATTCTTTTGCTTTATTTATAATGGTTAAATTCAGCAAGTCATTATTAGTCGAAGCAATTATTACATCAAATTTTTTAATATCAAGTTTTTCTAAATTTTTTTTATCTTCTTCATCCCCGAATATTACGCTGCCTTTTTTGGCTTTATACTCTTGGGTTTTAATATTAAAAATTTCATACTCGATACCGGCTCTTTTAAGTCCCTCTTCAAGCGCTTTTCCCATCCTTCCGTATCCGCAGATTAGATATTTTCCGTGTGGAAAAAGGTCCTTTTTCGAAAATTTAAGGCTGTGCCCGTATGCCCAAAGTTCTAAAAGCCAAATATAGGGGGAAGTGAGATTATAATAGATTCTGTCGGATATAATTTTAAAAGGGTTTTGTATATATTTAATCCCTAATGACTTATAATAATCAAACTGATTTTTTGAAGTTGCTTTTACTATAATATCGATATTTTTATTAAGAAGTTTACAAACAGTGGCAATTTCCATATTTTTAGCGTCATCCTCAAACAAAGATATAACGCCTTTGCAGTTTTCAAGCCCGATTCCCGCAAGTTTTAACACGTTCTGATTTGTAGCGTCTCCCATTATAGCGGGAACATAAGGCTGAAAATTTTCAAGATGCAGTTCTTCTATTTTTTCTTCATTTTTATCAATTACTACAAATCTGTAACCCTTTTCACCCGCTAAATTAATAATATCTTTTGTGATTCTGTTATATCCTAATATAATATAAAATTTTTCTTTTAAACCTAAAACCTGTTTTCTGAATTTATTCATATTTATGGCTTTTTTCAGCGTTTCATCCTGAATAAGCGAAACAATAGTCCCTATTCCGTAAAACCAGCCTATTACCGTTAAATAAATGGCAACCGTAACCCACAGCTTTTGAGGATAGGTAAAAGCGTAAGGGGATTCTCCAAAACCTATTGTGGTAGCCATATAGCTTACAAAATAAATAGCATCAAAAAAATTAAGATAATAAACATTTCCTTTATCATCAACTCCCGGTATCAACATCATTCCGAGAATTGAAATTGAAAAAGTAAATATAATAACCAAAAACGGCGCTCTTAATTTTTTTAAAATAATCCAAATAAGTTGGTTATCCATAATTAATTATCTTTTAGATTTTAGCGTATCACCGATAAAAAGTATCACCGATACAAGATTTGCCAAAAAAGCACCTCCTGCAAGTGAAACAATTGTAACCGAAGTTGTAACGGTAAATTTTTGAACCCCGTAAAGTGCCACCGCCCATACGACAGCAGACGCCAACAACTGCAAATCTGCAACCAGACTCGTTGCCAAAAGGACAGCACCAAGCTGAGTTTTATCGCCTAATTTAAGAATTGTTGCTATCAAATTCACTATGATTGTAAAAAAAAGCTCATACGCGCTGTGCTGTTCAATTACCGTAGGATCCCCGTAAACAAACCCGAAATTAAGCGTCATTGCTAAAATAAAGAAAAAACCCGAAATTATTTTATGCGTATTCATGGCATTTCCTTTTTATACCAATTTTTTTATTATAACTCTTTAACAAAGATAAATTGTCTTAAAATAAATTTCTAAATTTTTTTATTTATTCATGTTACTTTTTGTAACAAATCGACTAATTTAATTACGGTTTCATATATTTTTTTTACCGATTCGATTTTTACCCTTTCGTTTACAGAATGAGGATTTTCAATTATCGGACCTATAGATGCCATGGAAACATTAGGAAGCTTGTTTTTTAACACAGCACATTCAAGCCCGGCGTGAATTACTTTGTATTCTGTATTCATAATTTCTTTTAGTATTTTTGCAAGATCGCTAATTTCCGGTTTCCATGCCGGATATTCACCTTCAAACTCCATTTTCGTCCCTACGCATTTTTCTTTTATGTATTCTTTTACTTCTTCAAGTTTCTCATTTGAATTCGCCCTGAGGGACAAAATAATGTTTTCATTATCGACAATCGCTAAATTTACCGATTTACTGACAACCTGAAATTCAAAATCATATTCAAGCACACCGTGAGGCAGTTTCTTTAAAAATTCCGGATAATCTTTTGCAATAATCTTAACTTTTTTACCTTTGTTATCTGCAA
>NZ_JBMYAU010000127.1:0-3804 GCF_053994455.1 Nautilia sp.
GGCAAATTCACCGCTTTACGGGTTTACAAGACAGATTAAAAACGTTGATCAGGCAGTTTCTCTTTTCGGTATGTCCACTGTAAAAGGGTTCGCCATTTCTTTTGCCATAAGAAACTCGTTAAAATTCGATTTAAGCGCATACGGCATAAACGAAATACAGTTTCACGATGTGGCGGCCCACAGAAACGCCATAGCCGTAAACTGGTTTAAAAAAGACAGGGCTAAATTGGACATACTGGCCACTAACTCTTTTTTAATAGATTTGGGGGCCGTTGTTATTTCGCTTGTTTTAAATAACGAAAATAAAAGCGAAAGTTTTAAAAACAGGCTTTCAAAAGGCGAGGACAGATATAAACTCGAGAGGGAATACACGGGCTCAACCGCAACGGAAATAACCGCAGAAATATTTAAACACTGGAATTTCAGTGAGGATTTAATCGAATCAATGCAAAACATACATGAACCGAAAGGAAAATATAAAACCGAAAGCGCCGCTTTGCTTGTGCTTCAGACGCTTGTGGATATGATAAAACCTTTTGATGAGGAAAATGTTGAAAAAGCTTATGAAATAGCCGAAAGATACGAACTCGATACGGATTCGCTGAAAACTGCTGTGGAAATGATTAAAGGATAATATTGAAAGAATTTGCATATAAACTTGTTCAAGGTATCGCATCAAAAGATATACCGAGGAATAAGAGGGATATAATAAACGATTTGATAGCGTTGAGAATAGTAACCGATTCCAAAATTATAAAACTCAAATCAAAGTACAGGATAGGTAAAGTCGACGTAACGAAAAAAGGTTTCGGTTTTTTAACGCCCCTTGGCGTAAAAGAAAAAGACTACCTGATTGAAGCCGAGCATTTAAACGGTGCGGGCAGGGGGGATTTGGTAATTGCCGAAAAGCTTTTTAACAAAAAAGGACGTCCTAAGGCGAAGGTTGTTTATATACTTGAAAAAGCCTTTAGCGTAAGTGTGGTATATTTGACTTTCGAATATAAAAACAATAAAAAAATACCTGTTTTGAAAAATATAAAAACAAATCTCCAGACGTTTGTCGCCGAAAAGAAAAAAACACTCAAAAAACTTCCCGAAGGGGCGGTGTTTAAAGTGGACAATTATACGAACAGAATAATCGACGTTTTGGGTGTTTTGGATGACCCTTGGGTTGATGATAAAATATCTTTAGCTTTATATAACAAAAAAGAAGAATTCAGTAAAAAGGCGGTGGCCGAGGCCGAAGCGTACGGAGATTATGTGGATAAGGATTTTTATCCCGGGCGTGTAGATTTGAGCGGTTTGCCGTTTTGCACTATAGATCCTCCTACGGCTAAGGATCATGACGACGCTATATATTTTGATAAGGAAAAAAGCGAATTATATGTTGCTATTGCCGATGTGAGCGAGTATGTCTATTTAAACGGAAATATAGATAAAGAGGCGAAAGAACGAGGGTTTAGCATATATTTTCCCCATAAATCAGTGCCTATGCTTCCAAGACAGCTGAGCGAAAACATCTGTTCGCTCAAAGAAAACGAAGACAGGCTTGCTTTCGTATTTAAAATCAGGCTGAACGATAAAAACGAAGTAATAAAAGAGGAGCTCTTTGAAGCGGTTATAAAATCAAAAAGAAAATATTCATATGACAGGGTGGACGAATTTTTGGAAGGAAAATTCGAAAATACGGATAAAACGGATGATGAAGTTTTATCGTGGCTGATGCCTTTGTGGGAAAAAATTAAAAAAATTAGAAATAAAAGACTTCAAACAGGCCTTGATTTCAGCAGCGATGAAATTAAAATGACCTTAAACGACAAAGGCCTTATAGAAAAAATAGAACTTGAAAAAGAGACGCCTTCGCATAAACTTATAGAAGACTGTATGCTTTTAGCAAACAAGGCAGCGGCGAATATGATCGATTTCGGTATTTTCAGAGTGCATGAAAAACCTTCTTCAAACAGTTTGGACGAACTTTATGAAAGTCTTGCCGCTTTGGGTATCGATGTCGACGTTGATGAAAAAGATTTTGTAAAAGTGGTCGGGGATATACAAAAACAGGCTAAAATGATGGGAATTGAAAAAGAGGTTGACAAACTGATAATCCGTTCACAGCAGCAGGCGAGGTACGATGCCAAAAACACGGGACATTATGCTCTCGGATTTGAAAAATACACCCATTTTACCTCTCCTATAAGAAGATATTCCGATTTGACCCTTCACAGACTGTTAAAGTCGATTTTGAGAAACGATAAAAAACAGATGGAATTTATATTGAGAAACATTGAAGCCCTCGTGGTTAAGATAAGCGAGCTTGAACGAGAAGCTATGAAAGTCGAATGGGATTTTTATGACAGAAAATACGCAAGATATGCAAAAGAGCATATAGGTGAAACATATAAAGGTTTAATTGAGGACACCGAAATTCCCCCTATAGCCAAAATAACGGAAGATTTGCTTTTAGGTGCGAGGGTGTTTTTAAAAGACAGGAAAAAATATAATCTTTTTGAAAAAGTTGATATTGAAATAATTTCTTCGGACGTTGCGACTGCAAAAATAAAAGGCACGGTGAAAAAGTAATAAAAGAGTAAATTTCTTTACTCTTTTTAGAAGCTGTAGTCCATACCGAAAGCCATTAGTAAAGCCCCTCCGTCTTTAAATGTACCCTGTGCAATAGGATTTCCCTGGGCATCTCTTACGATGGCGCTTCTTTCTTTTTGTTTCGTATACAAAACGGAAAATCCGAGGCTCATTCTGTCGTCCGTTTTATATTTTATCCCTGCCGAAAAAATATTTTTGTCACTGTCAGGAAGGCTGAAATCAATCGTACTGTCCGGTATCGGTGTTTTATCATAGGCAAAACCGAGCATTGCCGTAAGTTTCGGGGTACACTGATGCGTTATACCGATTCTGTATGTATTGACGTCTTTCCAGTCTTTAGCCTTCGGCGTACCGAATACGGAGTTTACGTAAGGGTCCTGAAAATCGAAATCCAGTGATTTGTAATCGGACCAGAATGTTCTTTCAAGAACGAATTCAATCGTCGTTTTGCCTAATTTTTTTGCAACCGCCAGATTAACCGCCGCCGGGATGGGAATTGTCACTTTACCCGGTGTGTTGAATGTAACATACGTATTTTGAGTCAAAGAAAGATTAGAATTATACTGTAAAAGAATGTTTGTAAGATAATATCCGCTTGCGTCGCCTTTAAGCGTTAAATCGACTTTTGAGCGGTACGTTAAGGCCACTTTTGTGTCGCGGCTGTCGTTTTGATATGAAAGTGCGGCGTTCCATCCGTAATCGGTTGAAGTCCCGTTTAAATATTCCGAATAAATCGGATCCGGTACACCGTCTCCGTTTACGTCTTTTAACCCCAGGCCGTTGGCTATCCCTTCGCTTTTAACCGCTCTGAAACCGACCGCCACTGAGAAGTTGTCGTTTATTTTTTTTGCAACCGTAGGATTGAATTCCACCGTTTTTAATGTAAATTCCTTTGCTCCCGCTTCAGGAATTATGTCGTCCCATCTTTTGGAAAGCCCTGCGGGGGTTGTAACGGATATTCCCCATCTCCATCCGTTGTAATCTCGAGAAGCGAAATGAAACTGGGGTATTAAAAACTCTTCCTCCCTTGAATAATACACCTGTGAGTTTGAATTTTCGAATTTCACTTTCGGAAGCTTTATATATGTCATTAAAAATTCAAAACTGTTTTTGTTTTCGTTAAAAACCATATTTGCAGGGTTGTAGTAGTTTGCGTCCGCATCGCTTGCATTAGCTACGTTTGCGGCGCTCAGGGCCATACCG
>NZ_JBMYAU010000128.1:0-5358 GCF_053994455.1 Nautilia sp.
TGTCGGTTTCTTCTGCTATTAAAAAACCACTTAAATATTTTTATTTAACGAAAAAAGAGTTGCAGACTCTTTCCGATAAAGAGAAAAAAAAGATTTTTTCTAATCTTATTAACTTTAATAAAAACCAGTATTATTCTCTTGTTTTTATCCAAAATGAGGAGAATAAAGGATTTGCAGCAGGGAATAATAAAGCATTGGAACTACTTTTAAACGAAAAAAAAGAAGGCTTTATTTTTTTGTTAAATCCGGATATGGTGTTGACACAAGACACAATTTCAAATTTAGTAGAATGTGCTGTTGATAAAAATGCAGTTTATGGGCTTAATGTTTTTGACTATCATAATCCTGACCAACTTTTGTTTAAAGGCGGTGCGTCCTTAACTCCTTACGGCACTATCCGTTTCATAAAAAAAGCAAAAGATTTTGAAAAATTGGATTATATTTCAGGAGGAGCTTTTTTTACTCATATTGAAAATTTTAGAAAAGTCGGGTTACTGCCGGAAGAGTATTTTTTATATTGGGAAGAAACCGACTGGTGTGTAAAAGCAAGAAAGGTGGGGATAAAATTAAAGGTTTGTGAAAATGCCAAATGTTTTGATAAAGGGGGTGTTAGTATAGGGCGAGGGTCATTTTTATCTGAATACTACTATACACTTAATAGTTTAAAGTTTCACAAAAAGTATTTTCCGACTAAAGTAAAAAAAATAAAAATTTTTTCTTTTGCAAGAATTGCAAAAAGAATAATTAAAGGAAAGTTTTTGTTGGTTAAAGCAATTATTAAAGCATTAAAGGATTTTGAGAATGAAAAATAATTGTAATTTGTTCGAACCGATTTCAAATGATAATTTGTTATTTAGTGTTGCATTACTACTTTTGTTTTTTCCTCCTTTGCCTGTAGCATTGAATAGTTTGATTTTTAAATGGCAGAGTGTAATTATTTTTTTCTTTTTTGTGGAGACAATTTTTTTAATTTTTTTAAAAAACAAGCTGGAAATAATCCCTATTAAGTATATATTGTTGTTTTTTATTCCTGCTTTATGGGGATTGGTTGTAGGTTTAATAAATAACAATAATTATTTTAAGATGTTTAGAGATTTTTATTTTTTTGTTTTGCCCATATTGATTTATTTTTTGTTAGCAAATAATAAAAGATTCTATAGTATGTTTTTTTCAAAAAGTTTTGAAACCTATATAATCATTGTTGCAACAATACAGCTGTTAAGTAGTTTTTATGGTTTTGTTTTCTGCGAAAATAGACCAGAATTTCGCCATATGCATTTTTTATTTTCTACTTCTTTGTTGTCTCTTTATCTTATTTTGAACATAATTAATTATTGGGAATTTTTTAATTGGAAAAATTTTTTGGTTATTGCAGGTTTAATTTCTACTTTGGGGAGAATGAATTTTATTTTTATAGGGGCAATGTTTGTTACTTATATTTTTGCGACAAAAACAAAACAAAATTTGTTTAGAAAACTTTTTCTGATTTTTCTTGTTTTTTTGCCAACTATAGGTTATTTTTCTCCGTTATTTTTTAAAAAAATAAATTGGTTTACGGATATGTCTGTAAAATGGCGCTATTTGGAATGGAAGTCATTTTTTGAGCAAATTTCTCAACAAGGCACTTATTTTGGCATATTATTAGGTGAGGGGTTTGGTGCTGCGTTAAAAACCATTAAACCTTTGCATTTGTTTTCAGGAAAAATTTTGTATTCTGTTGATAAGTTTCATAATATAATTCTTTTTTTAGTTTTTAAATTAGGTATTTGTGGAATGATTTTTTTAATTCTTTTCCTTTTTTATTTAGGTTTTTATAACTCGAGTTTTTTAAAAATAGGACAGCTTTTTTTTATTAGAGTCATGATAATTTTTGTTGTGTTTGTTAATGGGTTAGTTTATGGTGGATTTACTATGGGTTTATATAGTGGGGTATTCTTAGGTATTTTATTGTTTGCAAAGGAATCGATGGAACAAAGGATTGGAGATTAAAAACCGATGAAAATTTTGTTTATTTTTGGAACTCGTCCGGAAGCAATTAAATTAGCGCCGTTGATTTATCAATTTAAACAACAAAAGGGTTTTGAGGTTAGTGTTTGTATTACTGCCCAACACAGGGAAATGTTAGACCAAGTGCTTTCTTTTTTTAAGATAAAATCTGATTATGACTTAAATATAATGAAGCCAAACCAGTCATTGTTTACTTTGAGTTCTGATTTAATAAAAATGTTGGAAAAGGTATTGGAAGATTGTAATCCTGATATTGTATTTGTTCAGGGGGATACCACAACTGCATTTTTTTCTGCATTGGCAAGTTTTTACAAAAAAATAAAAGTTGCGCATGTTGAGGCCGGGCTAAGAAGTCAAAACAAGTATTCTCCTTTCCCTGAAGAAGTAAATAGAGTTTTAATCGGACATATTGCAGATTATCATTTTGCCCCTACGGAGCAATCTAAACAAAATTTGTTAAATGAAGGGATTGCCAAAAATGTTTGGGTTGTCGGAAATACAGTAATAGATGCTTTATTTCTCGGTTTGAAAATAATAAAAAATCACGGAGAGGATGTATATTTTAATTTTTTTGATTTTATAGATTTTTCAAAAAAAATAATACTGGTAACAGGGCATAGAAGAGAAAATTTCGGAAAACCTTTTGAAGAAATTTGTTTTGCGTTAAAGGAAATAGCTGATTTAAATGATGATGTGGAAATTGTTTATCCTGTTCATTTGAACCCCAATGTTAGAGAACCTGTAAAAAAGATTATTGGAACCCATCCCAAAATAAAACTTATTGAGCCGTTAAATTATCCTTATTTTATCTGGTTAATGAGTAAATCTTATTTAATATTAACGGACTCAGGAGGAATACAGGAAGAGGCTCCAAGTTTAGGAAAGCCTGTTTTGGTGCTAAGAGAAGTAACGGAAAGAAAAGAGGGCATTAAAGCGGGGACTTCAAAACTTGTTGGCACCAAAAAGGGAAATATTGTTAAAGAAACATTGAAGTTATTAAATGATTCGCAGCAGTACCAAAACATGACAAAAGCCGTAAATCCTTACGGAGACGGGAAAACAAGTTATAGAATTTTGGAGATTTTAAAAGAAGAGGTATTCTGAATGAGAGTACTTTTTCAGTCAAGGGTCACACTGTTTTCAGTTCCTGGTGGTGATACTATACAATTAATAAAAACCGCAGAGTATTTGGAAAAACTTGGTGTAAAAGTTGATATTTCTACAGAATTGGAACCTGATGTTAAAAACTACGATATTGTTCATCTGTTTAATTTAATGAGAGGACAGGAAACTTATACTCAATTAAAGAATGCGAAACGACAAGGAAAGCCTGTGGCTCTATCAACTATTTACGGTTTGTATTATGAATATGAGAAAAAGGCGGCAGAAGGTATAAGGCGTTTTTTAGCAAATATTCTTTCCCCTTATCAAATGGAGTATATAAAGATTATTGCAAGGGGAATTAAGAATGGAGAATTGCATAAAGGTTTCATTAAAGTAATGTTTTTAGGCTATTACAAAGTTCTAAAAGAAATTTGCAAAATGACGGATATTTTTCTTCCTAATTCCGAATCAGAAATGTTGAGAGTGTCCCAAGAATTTGGTTTAAATAATCCACGGTATATAGTAGTACCGAATGCGATTGATTCAAATATTTTTGATTATGACAAAGTACAGGTTAATGGAAAGATAGAAGATAAATTTAAAGATTGCGTTTTATGTGTTGCTAAAGTTTCTGGTAGAAAAAATCAGTTAAACCTTGTCAAAGCAATGAAAGATTTACCATACAAACTTGTTTTGATAGGTTTTGCTCCTCCTAATCACAAAAAATATTTTGAAAAGGTTAAGAAAGAAAGTGGAGAAAATGTAATTTTTATTGGAAAAATGTCACATGAAGAATTGCCTCAATATTATAAAGTTGCAAGAGTGCATGTTTTGCCAAGTTGGCTTGAAACGCCCGGCCTTGTTTCTTTAGAAGCGGTAGCAATGAAATGTAATATTGTTGCAACAACAAAAGGAGATACGGTTGATTATTTTAAAGACTATGCTTTTTATTGCGAACCTGATAATGTTGACTCTATAAGAGATGCAATAATTAAGGCTTACGAGTCACCTTTTAATGAAGAGTTTAGAGAATATATTTTGAATAATTTTACTTGGGAAAAAGCAGCAGAGAAAACTCTTGAAGGATATTTGTTGGCTTTGGGAGATGCAAATGGTAGAAAGAGATAAAGTTATTTTCATAATAGGGAATTCAAGAAGTGGTACAACATTAATGGCAAAGATATTAAATAACAATAAAAGTGTTTACTCTTTTAATGAACTCCATTTTTTTGAAAATTTTTGGACGGAAAAAGATTGTTTTTTCGATTTACAAAGAGCCAAATCAGTGTTGACTCGCTTGTTTTGTTCTTCTCGTTTGCATACTTACTCTAAATGTGAAGAGAAATTGTTTAGGGAAGAGATTGAAGCCTTTTTGCAGGATTTTTCTTTTCCGGTAAACGGAATTGAGGTTTTTAAAAAGTTTTTATATTATGAAACTCGCAAAAACAACAAACAAATTCCGTGTGAACAAACGCCAAGAAATTTATTCTATTTAAAAAGTATTTTAGAGTATTTCCCCGAGGCAAAAATAATATATATGGTTAGAGACCCGAGGGATACAACACTTTCTCAAAAGTATAAATGGAAGAGGTTTTTTAAGGCTAAAAACGAGCCGTATCCGTTGAGTGAGTCAATAAGGAATTTGGTTAATTATCATCCTATAACAATTAGTTTACTTTGGCGTTCATCTGCTAATGCTATTTTACCTTATTTAGAGAATGATAATGTTTTAATGGTACAATTTGAAGAATTGATTTCAAATCCGGAAGAAAATGTGAAAAAAGTCTGCGAGTTTTTGGGTTTGGATTATCAAAAATCTATGCTTGATGTTCCTTTTGCTTTTTCATCTATATTTAATGATGACAATAAAAAAGGCTTTGATAAAAAAAGAATGGGGAATTGGAGATTGAAATTAAATTCTGCGGAGATTTTTTTCATCCAAAAAATTAATGAAAACTTAATGCAAAAGTTTGGTTATAAACCTGAAAAAATTTTTCCCAATCCGGTTTGTTTTTTGTACTATTTAATTTCTTTTGTTCCAAAGACTGTTTTGGCAGTTTTATTTAATTTATCTCGCAACAAAAACATTTTTGTTTCGATATATAAAAGAGTAAAAGGGTTGATTTTATGAAAATTGCCATACTCGGAACAAGGGGGATACCTAACAATTACGGCGGTTTTGAGCAGTGTGCGGAAAAGTTGTCCGAAAGGTGGGTAAAGAAAGGTCATTACGTTGTTGTGTATAAC
>NZ_JBMYAU010000129.1:0-32489 GCF_053994455.1 Nautilia sp.
AAAATCAAAAACGATTTAATAAACAATATTTTAAAAGCAATCTAAAAGAAAGGAGTATAAGTGGTACAAGAAATCACTTCGATAATCAAGGAAAGAATTGAAAACTACGACTTAAAAGTAGACGTAGAGGAAGTTGGTAAAGTAATTTACTCAGCTGACGGTATTGCTAAGGTGTACGGTCTTACAAACGTAATGGCCGGTGAAATGGTTGAATTCGAAACCGGAGAAAAAGGTCTGGTATTCAACCTTGAAGCCGATAATGTCGGTGTGGTTGTTCTTGGTAAAGGTACGGACATTACAGAAGGAAGCTCTGTAAAAAGACTCGGTAAACTTATTTCGGTTCCTGTCGGAGAGGCGTTAATAGGAAGGGTTGTAAACGCGTTAGGTGAGCCAATTGACGGTAAAGGGCCTATCGAAGCCACTGAATACAGATATGTGGAAGAAAAAGCGCCCGGAATTATGGCGAGAAAATCTGTTCACGAACCGCTTCAAACCGGTCTTAAAGCAATTGACGCGCTTGTTCCGATCGGAAGAGGACAAAGGGAGCTTATTATCGGGGACAGACAAACCGGTAAAACCACAGTTGCATTAGATACGATTCTTAATCAGAAAAATGAAGACGTAATCTGTATTTACGTTGCAGTGGGTCAGAAACAGTCGACTGTCGCTAACATCGTTAGAATTCTTGAAGAACACGGAGCAATGGACTATACAATAGTTGTTAACGCTTCTGCGTCTGAAGCTGCTTCACTTAAATTCTTGGCACCGTATGCGGGTGTTACGATGGGTGAATACTTCAGAGACAACGGAAGACACGCTTTAATCGTTTACGATGATTTAAGCAAACACGCAGACGCATACAGAGAAATGTCACTTCTTCTAAGAAGACCTCCGGGAAGGGAAGCATATCCGGGAGACGTATTCTACCTACACAGTAGATTACTTGAAAGAGCGGCTAAGCTTAACGACGAACTTGGTGCGGGAAGTTTGACAGCTTTACCGATTATCGAAACTAAAGGCGGGGACGTTGCGGCGTACATCCCGACAAACGTAATTTCAATTACCGATGGTCAGATCTTCCTTGAAACCAACCTTTTCAACAAAGGTATCAGACCTGCTATTAACGTTGGTCTTTCAGTATCAAGGGTCGGTGGTGCCGCACAGATTAAAGCTATGAAACAGGTTGCCGGTAACTTAAGACTTGATCTTGCACAGTTCAGAGAGCTTGAAGCGTTCTCTCAATTCGCAAGCGACCTTGACGAAGCGAGCAGAAAACAGCTTGAAAGAGGTGAAAGACTTGTCGAAATTCTAAAACAGCCTGCATACTCGCCTCTTCCGGTTGAAAAACAGGTTGTAATTATTTACGCGGGTACAAGAGGTTATTTGGACGATATCGACACTAAATCAATCAGAAGATTCGAAGACGAGCTGTATCCGTTTATCGAAACTAAATACCCGCAGATTTTCGAAAGCATCAGAACTAAGAAAAAACTTGACGACGAAACGGAAGAACTACTTAAAAAAGCATTAGAAGAGTTTAAGGCTGGGTTCGAAGGATAATAAATGGCAACTTTAAAAGAGCTAAAACAAAAAATAAGCAGTGTTAAAAACACTCAAAAAACCACAAGGGCGATGAAGCTCGTTTCTACCGCCAAACTTAAAAGGGCGGAAGAAGCGATTCTTCGCTCACGTGAATATGCGAGAAAAATAGACGAAGTCATGCACGAGATCTCAGCAAAGCTTGCAAGCGTAAAAGAGTCTATTGAGCTTAGGGCTTTTGCGAAAATCGAAAATGTCGAAAAAGTGGATGTAATCGTTATAACCGCTGACAAAGGGCTTTGCGGCGGATTTAACATTCAGACTATAAAACAGACTATTGCGCTGATAGACGAACTTAAAAAGAAAAAAGTCAAAATAAGGCTTAAAGTTATAGGTAAAAAAGCCATTGAATATTTTAAATTTGTCGGAATCGATATGTATGAAGAAATAATAGGTCTGAGCGCGGCGCCGGATTATGAAAAGGCGGCGGGGCTTATTCAAAAAAGTTATGAAGACTTCGTTAATGAAGAAATAGACAATATTATAACGATTCATAACGGATATATTAATAAACTCACACAGCAGGTACACGTAAAAGAACTACTTCCTATAGAAGTGGATATTGAAGATTCCCAGGACTTTTTGGAAGTCGAACCGGATAACGATTACGAAACGATTTTGGAAACTTTGGTTAAAAAATACATTGAGTATTCGCTGTATTATGCGCTTTTAGACTCACTTGCGGCTGAGCACAGCGCCAGAATGCAGGCGATGGACGCGGCTACAAACAACGCAAAAGAGATGGTGCATCAGTTGACACTTGAATTTAACAAAGCAAGACAAGAAGCTGTTACAAGAGAACTTATCGAAATAGTAACTGCAATAGAAGCAATGAAAAAGTAAAGGAGTAAAATGGAAGGTAAAGTATTACAAATTTTAGGTCCGGTTGTTGACGTAGAATTTGAAGGAGATATTCCGGCGATAAACGAAGCGCTTTATGTTGAGTTTGAAGCTGAAGGTGAAAAGAAAAAAGTTGTTTTAGAAGTAGCGGCTCAAATCGGTGATCACATTGTAAGAACAATTGCAATGGACTTAACCGACGGTCTTACAAGGGGAGAAAAAGTAGTTGCAACGGGCGCTCCTATTAAAGTACCTGTCGGTGAAGCGGTGCTCGGTAGAATTTTCAACGTAACGGGTGACGTAATCGACGGCGGTGAAGATGTTCCAGCCGATACACCGAGATGGTCAATTCACAGAGACGCTCCTCCGTTTGAAGAGCAGTCAACTAAAATGGAAGTTTTCGAAACCGGTATTAAAGTCGTCGACCTTCTGTGTCCTTACATGAAAGGTGGTAAAACAGGTCTGTTCGGCGGTGCCGGAGTTGGTAAAACGGTTATTATTATGGAGCTTATCCACAACGTTGCGTATAAACACAGCGGTTATTCCGTATTTGCCGGTGTTGGTGAAAGAACAAGGGAAGGTAACGACCTTTACCATGAAATGAAAGAAAGTGGGGTTTTAGATAAAGTTGCACTGTGCTACGGTCAGATGAACGAACCTCCGGGATGTAGAAACAGGGTTGCGATGACAGGTCTTACGATGGCAGAATACTTCAGGGACGAAGAAGGAAGAGACGTACTTATGTTTATCGACAACATATTCAGATTTGCCCAGGCGGGTGCGGAAATGTCAGCACTTCTTGGAAGAATTCCAAGTGCGGTCGGTTATCAGCCTACACTTGCCACTGAAATGGGTAAACTGCAAGAGAGAATTACTTCTACCAAAAAAGGAAGTATTACATCCATCCAGGCTGTATACGTTCCGGCTGACGACTTGACAGACCCGGCGCCGGCAAGCGTATTCGCACACTTGGATTCCACAACGGTTCTTAACAGAAAAATTGCGGAAAAAGGTATTTACCCGGCAGTTGACCCGCTTGATTCGACAAGTAGAATTCTTGATCCGCAGATTGTCGGTGAAGAACACTACAAAGTTGCAAGAGGAGTGCAGGAAGTATTACAAAAATATAAAGATCTACAGGATATCATTGCGATTCTCGGTATGGACGAGCTTAGCGAAGAAGATAAACTTACTGTTGCAAGAGCGAGAAAAATTGAAAAATTCCTATCACAGCCGTTCTTCGTAGCAAAAGTGTTTACGGGTGCGGACGGAAGATATGTCGAACTTGACAAAACAATAGTAGGATTCAAAGAAATCCTTGAAGGTAAAGTTGACGATTTACCAGAAAACGCATTCTACATGGTAGGTGATTTGGACGAAGCTAAAGAAAAAGCTGAAAAAATGAAGGCCCAAAGCTAAAGGAAGCAAATGAAACTTGATATTGTTACACCTCTTGGCAGAATTTACGAGGGGGAAGTAAAAGAGGCGTATTTTCCCGGCATAGAAGGTGAATTCGGTGTCCTTGACGGACACGCGCCTTTAATGACTACTCTACAGCCGGGTATTATTACGATTAAAAAAGAAGACGGATCTGAAGAGATTATTGCAATTAATTCAGGTTATGTTGAAGTGACCCCTGATCACGTAAACGTTCTTGTAGACGGAGCGCAGCCTGTATCGGGTGAAAAAGCAGGAGATATTGCCGAGGCTATTGAAAAAGCCAAAAAACTTATTCGTGATGCGGCTAACAGCGACGTTTTGGTTGCATCTGTAGAGGCAAAGATAGAAAGTGCTGCCAGAAATATCTAAAATTCTGAGTAATCCTATTAACATAGTCGTAATAGGATGGCTCGGGATTTATCTTTTTTTTGTTTTTTTCGTATTTTTCTACAAATATTTGTCACTCGCTTCATGGATAAAAAAAGAAAACGAATCGCTTAACGCACTTTTAATGAGCGGTAATATTTCCGGAACTTCGTCACTGAAAAGATGTGTTGAAAAAACCGATGTTTTAAATTCGCTTACATTTGACGCATGTATTCAGGCGGCTAAAACAAAAGCGGAAAGCGGAATTACGTTTTTAGGAATTGTGGCTTCAACCGCGCCTTTTATAGGTCTGTTCGGGACGGTAATAGGGATACTTAGCGCTTTTTCCTCAATGCAAAGCGTAACTACCATCAATATGATAGCCCCCGCCATTGCGGACGCCCTTGTAGCTACGGCAATCGGTATTATTGTGGCCGTACCTGCTTATTCTTTTCATCAGATTATAAGTAAAAAGGTCGAAGATTTACTTTCTTTATTAATTATGCAAAAGGATTTTTATTTAAGCAAATGAAAAAACCGGAATTAAATATTACTCCTTTTGTAGATATTATGCTTGTACTGCTTGCTATACTTATGGTGTCGGTTACGGTGAGCACTTATCAGGAAAAAACGGTGAATCTTCCCGAAGGCAGCAAAACCTCTCCGGCTGTCAAAAAACCGTCCATAACGATAATTATTAAAAAAAACGGGAACGTCACTGTAAATAAAGAGGATATACCGTTAAAAAATTTTTTGGAAGAGTTTAATCTTAAATACGGAAATTTTAATAAAAACGCCCTTGTATACATTGCGGCCGACAAAAACATCAGATACGAAACGTTTATGAAAGTTTATTCGGCCGTTGTAAAAACTGGATTTACTCAAATAGGGTTACTTACTAAATGAGACTGCTCATCTCTTTTTTTCTGTCGGCTTTAGTATATTCGGCGATTATATATTTTTTTCTTTTTTTTCTTTTTCCGGTAAAAAAAAATGAAAAAAAGGTATATATCCATACGGCCATAATAGAGAAAAAGGCGAAGATAAATTCTCAGGGCGAAAAAAAAATAAAATCGCTTAAAAAGACCCCCGTTTCTAAAATTAAAAAAGCGGTAAAAAAAGTAAAAAAAAGAGGTTCCAAATCCAATGTAACGCACGGAGGGGAAAAAATAGGTTTTAACGATATTTTTAAAAATGTAGATTATAATATACAGACCAAGAAAATAGTTCAAAAACGGCAGCTTGATATGAGCAGGTTCAGAGGAATCGAGAGAAATCTTGAAAATATAAAAAAAATAAGCGTTGAAGTGAATTTCGTCCAAAACAGCGGGAAAAAACTTTCGAAAAAAGAGATAAATGATATAATATCTCAAAAATTGTATTCCGTTTGGTATGATGTTTCAACAATTCCGAGTGATTATGCTAAAATAAACATACAAAATTACAACGGTACGGTTATTGTAAATATTTTGGACAGCAATCTGCCTATAACCGGGCAGAATCTGCTGATAAACGAGATAAAGAAACTGAAATTTGATAAAAATTTCAATATTACGGTTTTATTCCAGTCAAAGGTAAATAATGATTAAAAAACTGATATTAATTGTTTTCAGTGTGCTGTTATTCGGTAAAGAGCTTGTAATTACCAAGTATTTTAACGAAAAGCCGAAAATTGACATAATGTATGAAGGTAAAAAAGATGTTCTGAAAATTTTAAAAATGGATTTGACGGTACTTGACCATTTCAATTACAGTATAAACAAAGATACCAACGCCACATACAGATTCGAATTCAGTTATTGCGACAAAACTTTAAGCGTCAGATATTTTAAGAACAATATTTTACAGGTTGAAAAAATATATAAATCTAACTCTTACGCTTATTTTCCGTTTTTAGTTCATAAGGCGGTGTATGACATTAACGAATATTTTCAGCTTCCAAAAGCCGCATTTTTAATAAGAAAAGTCGTTTATTCGATGCTTACAGCCCCGAAACAGGCGAATATTTACATATCCGACTATACGCTTTCTTATAGAAAGAGAATTATAAGCGGAGGGCTTAATATCTTTCCCAAATGGGCCGATAAAAATCAGAATGTGATATATTACACTAAACTCGGAAGACTGCCCACGCTTTACAGACTTAATCTGAGAACGGGCAAAAGGGAGAAAATACTGACGTCCCAGGGGTTGCTTATAGTTTCCGATGTCAGAGGTGATAAAATTCTTTTAACTTTGGCGCCCGAAGGGCAGCCTGATGTTTACGAGTATGATTTGAAAGAAAACAAACTTAAAAGAATAACGAGATATCAGGGTATTGATGTAAACGGAAAATTCTGGGGGGTTAACAGCATAGTTTTTGTTTCGGACAGATACGGGATGCCTATGGTGTTTAGCAAGGATATGGACAACGGCACCATTCAGAGGGTGCTGTATCACGGTAAAAACCAGGTGGGTGTGGATACGTATAAAAATTATCTGGTGGTAAGTACGAGGGAAACGAACAACGCTTTTTCGAAAAACACCTTTAATCTTTTTTTGGTTAACAAATACGACGATTCGTTAAAAAGGCTGACTTTTAAAGGTCAGAACAGTTTTCCTAATTTTTCAGTTGACGGAAATTCAATAATGTTTATAAAAAGAGAAAATTTTTATTCAAAAATTGGTATAATACGTTTAAATGAAAATAAAGTGTTTTATTATCCGTTGCCAAAAATACTACAATCATTCGATTGGTAAAAAAAGGAGAGTACAATGAAGAAAAAACTGCTAATCGCAACCGGGGTAGCCGCACTGCTTATGATTACGGGATGTTCAAAACAGCCTAATATAGAAAACGCTGCCGAAACTACACAGCAAACCGTTACAAAAACGGAGCAGCAGACAAAAGCCGCCGAAACTGAAGTTGCAAAACCTGCAGAAACAAACAATGAAACCGTAAATACGCAAAACGCCACGGTTGAAGAACAGACACTTACCGAAGCCAGCGAGGGTACTAAAATCAGTGTTAGTACGAATCAGAAATTTGCGAAAGAACTTGCAAACGTTGTGGTGTATTTTGATTTTGACAAATACAACATCCGACCAGATCAGTGGCCTAAAGTGGAAAAACTTGCCGAACTTATAAAAAACAATCCGGAAAATTATACCGTTAGAATTGAAGGAAACTGCGACGAATGGGGAACTGAGGAATATAATTACGCGCTCGGGCTCAAAAGGGCCAATACGGTTAAAAACGCCCTTATAAAATTGGGTGTGGATCCTAAAAAACTTACAATTATAAGTTACGGCGAGCTTAATCCGGTATGTACCGCCCATGCAAAATGGTGCTGGAGATTAAACAGAAGAGATAATTTTACATATTTACCATAATTAAGGTACAATTCCTAAAAAAGGAATTGTATGAAAAAACTTTTTTTTCTTTTACCGGTAATTATTTTTGCTGACGTCAACCCTTTTAAAGCGGGTGATTTGAACACTCCTAACCCTTACGGGCTTACACCTCAGGAAAAAACGATACTTCAAAACAAAAAAAACATCAATAAAAACAGTAAAGAAATAAGCGAGTTAAAAAAATCCTTAAAAAAATTCGAATCTTCTATAGCCCAAAAATTCGTACTGTATGATCAGAGCATTTCCGAACTTGAGAATAAACTTTCTTCATTCGATACGATACTTAGTGAAATAGACTCTGCAAAAATTGCGATTGATTCGATTAAAAAAGAGCTTAAAAACAAAGAAAAAAACCTTACCGATATAACGGAAAAAATAAAAACGTTAGAAGAAAAAATTTCAGCTCTCGAGGCACAAAACGACTCTATTAAACAGACGATAGAAGAGATTACAAAAGTACAAAATGAAAATTTTCAAAATTTAAGCAGTTCCATACAGGATATTTTAAACCAGCTTAAACAATTAAACAGCGTTTCGCACATCTCTCCTAAAGAGGCTTTTGACGAAGCGAAAAAAAATTTTTTTGACGGAAAACTTGAAAAGGCAAGGGAGCTGTTTTTGTATTCTTTGCAAAAAGGACATATGCCGGCTACATCGTCTTATTATTTAGGTGAAATAGCGTTTAAAAAAAGACGGTATAAAGAAGCCTTGGCATATTATAAAAAAAGCATTACGCTATATCCCAAAAAAACCTCATTCACCGCCCGTCTGCTCTATCATACGGGTGTTTCTTTTAAAAAACTCAATCAAAAAAACAGGGCGAAGCTTACGTTTAAAAAAATAATAAGCGACTTTCCGGGCTCAAAATATGCTTTATTGGCAAAAAAAGAGTTGGAAAAATTATAAGATTATGTTATACTGCGTAAAATTTTAAAGGATAAAAATGGCAAAAGTGTACGGAATAGAATATACGGTGAAAAACTCAAAGGGCGAAGTTGTTGATTCTAACAAAGGGCAGGCGCCTTTGGAATTTGTTGCGGGTCAGGGGCAGATAATCCCGGGACTTGAAAAAGAAGTGGAAGGAATGGAAATCGGTGAAGAAAAAACCGTAACCGTCAAAGCGGACGAAGCATACGGGCAGAGAAACGAAGAATGGGTTGAAACACTTCCTAAAGAGCAGTTCGAAGGAATTGATCTTCAAAAAGGGATGACCCTTTACGGACAGTCTCCTGACGGACAGACAATTGCGGTAACCGTTGTGGATTTTGACGACAGCAACGTTACAATAGATTACAATCATCCTTTAGCGGGTGAAGATTTGACGTTTGACGTTAAAGTCGTGACAAAAAGAGACGCTACCCTTGAAGAGCTTGCCGGTAATCAGGCGGGACAAAACTGCGGATGCGGTGAAGGATGCGGATGTCATTAATGACATCCCATCTTCTTTTATCAAGTGTCTGACACTAATACTATTTGACGGGTTACCTGCTTCGTTTTTTTTCGTAATTTTGAAAATGATACTGTTGCTAATGAATTAGTGTATTTCATAATTTTAATCATATTACCTTTTCCATTGGTATAATGCCGCTTCCGATTAAATTGTATGTTTCTAAAAATTGAAAACTCCCTTTAAGCGTTCCATTTTATGTTGATATTTATTAAAAACAACGGATGAAATCCGTTATTTTACCGTTACGGGTGTTTCGTCGTCGGGAAGCGGAGAGATAATTTGTTTTTGTTTGACATATTCTATAAACGTGTCGGCTTCGACGAATCCCGTGTCGGTTTTATTAATAGCCTGTGACATTTCGGAATAATTGTCTCCCCCTCCGGCTAAATATGCCGATGTTACTATTTTATATGTTTTGTTTTCGTCAAAATCAACCCATACGCCGTCTTTTTTTATTTTAAAATCAATTATTCTGTTTCCTGATGGGTTGTCTTTTTTTATTGTGATTTTAGCGTTTCCGAGATAAGGAAAAGCCCCTGTGTTTGTTTTGGTAATAAAACTTCTCTCAATGGCGTTTTCAAGCATCGTTTTTATTACGCTTCCGTTCATTTCAAGTGTAACAAGCGTGTTCCCAAAAGGCAAGAGGGTATAAATTTCACCTACCGTAATGTTTCCCTGGGGAATAGATATTCTTATTCCCCCGGCGTTTTGCAGTGCAAAATCGCAGCCTTCTTTCTGTACTTTTTCATACATTGAAAGTGCTACAAGGGGCGCTATTAAAGAACCGTGTTCTAATGTAATGTTGCTTTCGGGATCTACATCCCCCGGCAGACGCACGTTGATAAGATCTTCCGAGGCCGTTCCCACCGTCTGTGATAATAGGGCGTCCACTTCCGGTTTGTAACGGTTTATCACCTCCTGTACCCTTTTATCGGAATTTTGTATTTTAATATTAGGCGCTTCGGAAATAAAATCGGTTATTTGAGTTTTTTCTTCCCCGCTTACCTCTTTTTTAACACCGTCCGAGTCCTTTCTTAAAAAGTCGTCTTCTACAAGCATAACCGGGGTTCCGCTGTAATCAATCACATTTCCCTTCTCGTCGAAAGTTACGTTTAAATCACCGACGACAAGCCCCCATTTCCACGCCGTTACTATAAGGGTTTTAGAACCGTTGTTGTCCACAACCGTGGGATATTCTCCTTCGGAGCTTAAACCGAGGTTTTTAAAATCGCCTATTAGCGTATGGGAATGTCCTCCCACGATAACGTCGATCCCTTTTACACGGGAAGCTAAATATTTGTCTGTTTCATAACCTAAGTGTGTCAGGAATATAATTTTGTTTATGCCGAAATTTTCAAGTTCTTTTACGTATTTTTCTGCGCTTGTCAGATAATTTAAGAAAGAAACCGTGGGGCCCGGGCTTGAGATAACGCTTGAATCTATACTGTCTCCCACAACGGCGACATACCGGCCGGATATTTGTTTTATTATAAACGGTTTTATTGTCTTTTTAAGAAGCGGATTGTCTGAAACGTTTACGTCGCAGCCGAGTATGGGAAAATTTGCATAATTTGCGAAATTTACGGCAAATGCGTCGGCACCGTCGTCCCATTCGTGATTTCCTACGCTCATTGCGTCTATATACATAAGATTCAGCGCTTCGACATCCGTTTTGCCTTTAAAAAGCGTGTAATAAAGCGTCCCCTGTACGGCATCCCCGGCGTGAAGCGTCAGTACATTTGGGTTTTGCAGTTTCTTTTCGTAAATATAATTCGCTATTTTCGCATACCCACCCGCATATACGTATGTTTTTACACCGTTTATGTAAACCGGGATTTGAACGGATTCGAGATGGGAATGCGTATCGTTGATATGGATGATTTCAAGAGAGAAGTTTTTTGAAACATTTGAGCTGCTCCCGCAGCCTATAAACAGAAACATTAAAAGGGAAAAAAACACCGCCTTTTTCATCTCCCGCCTTTCATTAAAAATATATTAATATTATACTGCTTTTTTATAAAACAGTCCATATTTGATATAATTTCTCAAAAAAGGAAGAGTATGAAAATAGGATTGCTGTTCCCCGGACAGGGAAGTCAGTTTACAGGAATGGGCAGGGATTTTTACGATTCAAGCGAAAAAGCCCGTGAAATGTTCGAAATTGCAAGCGACGCAATAAAAAAAGATTTTAAAAAACTGATGTTTGAGGAAAATTCCGAAATTAACAAAACGGAATTTACCCAGCCGGCCATTTTACTTTATTCGGCAATCGCCTATGAGCTTTTTAAAAACGGCGCTGATTTTGATTATGCTTTTTCACTCGGTCATTCTCTCGGAGAATTCAGCGCCCTTTATTCTGCGGGTGCCATAGAACTTGCGGATGCGGTGAAACTTGTGCATGAAAGAGGCAAGCTTATGAACGACGCTTTTAAAAACAGAGTCGGTTCTATGATGGTTGTGCTCGGGCTTGATGACGAAACGGTTGAAAACATATGTGAAAACTCAAACCTCAATGTCTGGCCGGCTAATTATAACAGCGACGGACAGCTTGTATTGGCGGGACTCAGGGAGGATTTGGAAAAAATCGAACCTGTTTTGAAAGAAAAAGGGGCGAAAAGGACGATGCTTCTTAATATGAGCGTGGCGAGCCACTGTCCTCTGCTCGAGAGTGCTGAAGAGCCGTTAAAAGAACTTTTAAAGGAATATTTAAAAGAAGATTTCTCCCCGGTGGTGGGCAATGTAAGCGCCAAAGCCTATACGACCAAAAAAGAAGCCCTTGAACTGCTGCCCGTTCAGCTTACAAGACCGGTTCTTTACAAACAGTCGGTTAAAAACTATGAAAACGAAGCGGATATATTCATAGAATTCGGCGGAAAAGTTTTAATGGGTATAAACAGAAAAGTTACGAGGAAAAAAACCGTTCCCGTAACGGATATGAAAAGTCTGGAAAAAGCTATCAAGACTGTCGGTGAATAATTTTTGTAAGGAACGAATATGAAAGTGGCCCTTGCCCAGATAAGTCCGAAATTGAGTCCGGACAATCTCGATAAACATATAAAAACCGTTTCAAAAACGGATGCGGATCTGGTTGTTTTCCCGGAACTTTCCATGAACGGATACAAAATAAAAGACGCACTTTTAGAAGACGCTTTTGATGAGGGTTTTTTTAGAAATATCGGATTTAACAAGGATGTCGTGCTCGGGGCGGCGGTGAGGGAAGAAGGTAAAATTTTCAATTCCGCCCTGTATATAGGGGATGATGTTTTTATACACAAAAAAGTTCACCTTCCGACTTACGGTGTTTTTGAAGAAGGCAGGTTTTTTTTCGGAGGGGATGGTTTTAAAACGTTTAAAACTAAATTCGGAAAGACGGCTATGTTCGTATGCGAGGACGTTTTCAGCGGAGACGCCCTTAATTTCACCGCCTGTGAAAAACCGGATCTTATTGTGGTGATAGCCTCTTCGCCGGCGAGGGAGTTTAAAGAGGGCTCGCTTTTAATAGAAGAGCAGTGGAACGCGCTTTTAAAATCGATGGCGATACTCAGCGGGGCTTATGTGCTTTATTGCAACCGTGTGGGCTTTGAAGACGGTCTGGGTTTTTGGGGCGGCAGCAGGGTTGTGAACCCTAAAGGAGAAGTGGAGGTAAAAGCGGACTATTTTGAAGAACAGATAATAGAATGCGAGCTTGATCATAAACTTACTCTTACCCAGAAATATTTTTTAAGAAAAACATGAAGGAACTAAATGATAGGTATTTTATGCGCAATGGTGGAGGAGCTCGAACCTATACTCGAATATATGCATATAAAACGTAAAACAACGCATGCAAACAACACATATTACCTTGCGGAATTCGAAGGCGGCGATGTCGTTTTGGCGTACAGCAAAATAGGCAAGGTCAACGCCGCGGTAACCGCCACCGTTATGATTGAAAAATTCGGGGTAAAGGCGCTTCTTTTCAGCGGGGTGGCCGGTGGAGTGGACGAAGATTTGAAAATAGGTGATTTGATTACCGCAACTCATGTGTGCCAGCACGACATAGATTTAACCGTATTCGGCTATAAACACGGTTTTATACCGGAGAGCGAAATATACTTCGACTGTGACAAATCGCTTATCTCACTTGCGGAAAAAGTGTCCGTAAAATTGGGTGTTCCCCTTAAAAAGGGAATTGTGGCGAGCGGTGATCAGTTTGTCCACAACAAAAACAAAAAAGAGTGGATAAGGGAGGTGTTCGGTGCGAGCGCCATTGAAATGGAAGGCGGGGCGGTAGGTTGCGTATGCTGGAATGAAAGGGTGCCTTTTTTTATGTTAAGGGCTATAAGCGACACCGCAGAAGAAGGGGCCGGTGTTGATTTTGACGAATTTTTGGAAGAATCAAGCAGGGTTAGTGCGAGGTTTTTAATAGAAATGTTAAAAGAACTGAAATAAAGGGATAGAATGAAAAACAAACTGATAGTTATGGGAATAACTTTTATAATACTGATAGCCCTTACTCCGTTGATATTCGGCAGACTTATGAATGCGAAGTTCAACCAGATGCTTGCGGGGCTCGAAAAAAAAGGTTTTGTTGTAAAAACCGTAGAGGATAAAAGCACATATCTTAAAACCGACAGAGTTTTAGAGGTTACGATACCTTCGAAACTCTTAAACACCGAAGGCGCGGTTGAAAGTGTAAAAGTACGTATCGAAACGCAGTTTAAGAATATGCCGGTTACGGATGTTGTTTTTTTAGGAGGGTTTGAAAACGTAATTTTAAACGAAAATTATAAAAACGCCGAACCGTTTATAAACTCTTTTTTTAAAAAATATGTGAAATTCACGGTTGTGACCCCTAATTTCAGGGATTATGCGTACAGGTTTGAAAATATAGACATAAAAGGCGAATCCGAACTTAAAATAGAAGATATCAAAGGCGTGTTGAAATACGGGGAAATCGTTAAAAACAGATTTTCAATCAAAGATATATGTATAACGAATAGGAAAAAATTCATAGAAATTAAAAATTTTAAAAACAGTTTCGAAGGTAACAAAAACGGTTCGTATGCGAAAACGGGATTTGATGTTGCGGCGGATTTAGGAAGGTTTAAAGTGCAAATAAACAAAGTTTATTCCAAAACAAAGGTATCCCTTTTTGACAAAGCCGACATAACAAACGAACTCGGATTTAAATCATTGAATATCTCTAATGCGGCTGAGGCAGGAAACTTCAAACTTTCTTTAAATGTGAACGGAATCGAGAGTGAACTTTTGAAAAAACTGGCGTTTGCCAAAACGGAGAGTGAACAGAACCTTTATGTTGAAAAACTGTTTGAAAACGGCTTTAAACTTTCACTGAACAGCATTTTGAGCAATGTAAAGATTATGAAACACCGACTCGGAGGTTATACGCTGGATTTCAATATGGAATTTTTGCCTACTAAAAACATAAGACAAAAATTAAACGAAAAAAACATAGATTTTATAAACGCCAGACTTTATTTGAACACAACCCCCCAAATGGCGAATCTTATTATGAATACGCTTCCTAAGAGCGCGTTTTTATTTGCGTTGGCGAAAAAAGAAAAAGGAAGTGTAATACTGAATCTGGAATTTAAAAAAGGCAAACTCTACAGTGAAGGACAGCTTGTGCAATAAGCAGGATGAAAGGTCGGTTAAAGGTGAAAAAAGATGAAAACGAAGTTAAAATGAAAAATCCCGTAAAAGATATATGGTTTTCCAAAAAGGTAACCAAATTCGCCGGGCGTGCAAACGGGGAATTTGAACTCATTAAAGAAGGCGACCGGGTGATGGTGGCTTTCAGCGGGGGGAAAGACAGCTTTGTTCTGCTTCACGTCTTAAAAAGAATGCAGCTTATAGCGCCATTTAAATTTGATCTGCTTGCCGTAACGATTGACGCGGGGACGGGAATAGATTATTCACCGCTTAAGATTCACTGCGAAGAATTCGGGATCGATTATATAATTTATAAAACCCCCATACTTGAAATTCTTGAGGAAAAGAAGCGTCCCGGAAGCAGTGCGTGCGGATTTTGCGCAAGAATGAGAAGGGGTGCGCTTTATACGAAAGCTCTGGAGCTCGGATTCAATAAAATAGCTCTCGGGCACCATTTCGACGATGCGGTGGAGACGTTTTTTATGAGTATGTTTTACAACGGAATGATGCGCTCTATGCCTCCGAAATACAGAGCTTATAATGAGATAGAAGTTATCAGGCCTTTGATTAAGGTTCGGGAAAAATGGATAAGATATATGAGCGAGCAAAACAGTTTTCCTATAATCGACGGGGAATCGAGCTGTCTTGCGTTTAACGAGTCCGACCAGGCAAAAACACCCTATGTCAGAAATGAAATAAAAGAGTGGCTTAAAGAAATGGAGGAGAAAGAACCCAAACTTTTCCAAAGGCTTGAGAGTGCGTTTTCAAATATAGACTGCTCGACGTTTTTTATGAAGGAGTTTTTTAAGTGAGACTTGCCGACTGGGAAGTTAGGGAAATTAAAAAAGCCGCTGAACTGGTGTTTGGGGAGAATGTTCGGGTTATTCTTTTTGGAAGCAGGGTTGATGATAATAAAAAAGGCGGTGATATCGATTTGTATGTGGTTACTGATGAGCCGAGCATGGAAAAAGAGGGAAAATTTTGGATTGAGCTTCAAAAGAGGCTTGGAGAGCAGAAAATCGACATTATTTTAAGTGAAGATCCTAATAGAAAAATAGAACAGGCGGCTTTAAAAGAAGGAATTGAGTTATGAAAGAGAGATTAAATTTTAGATTGGTAGAATTACAAAAACATTTAAAACAACTGCGAAAAAACATTAATTATTTAGATGTATTTTACGGATTTCCTTTAAAAGACAAATATATTGAAACTATTATGAGCAGTGCTGATATAGACAAACTTGATTCTATTGCATACAGAATGATTAAATTTCAAGATTCTCTCGGCAGGGCTATAAAGCTGTTTTTTGCTCTTCAAGAAGAAGATACCGAAAGTTTAACTATGCTGGATTTAATTAATTTAGCCGAAAAAAAGGGATTTAGTATTAATGTTGAATTTTGGAGAGAAATTAGAAGTTTACGTAATGCATTAACACACGAATATATACAAAATGCATCCGAAATTGCACAGGCAATTAATATGTTAAAAGAAAAACTGACTTTTTTTGAAAAGATTTTAAACGAATTAAAAAACAGGAGTAATTTTTGAAAGTATTAGTAGGAGTCAGCGGCGGTGTTGACAGCGCAATGTGCGTATATTTGCTTAAAAAAGCGGGATATGAGGTACTTGGAATTTATATGAAAATGCATGAGGGTGTGAACCATGTGGAAAATGTTACAAAGTTAAACAGGCTTAGCAAAAAGCTGGAATTCGAATATGTTATAGAAGATGTTGAAGAGGAATTTAAAAAAGAAGTTTATGAATATTTTATAAAAAGCTACAAAGAAGGAATTACCCCGAATCCCTGCGCAATGTGTAATATCAAAATAAAATTCGGTATTTTTATGCGGTTTTTGGAAAAATACGGATGTGAAAAGGCGGCAACGGGGCATTATGTAAGAAACGACGGAAATTTTTTGTATCAGGCGAAAGACAAAAATAAAGATCAGAGCTATTTTCTTTTCGGAATAAAAAAAGAAATCCTTCCGAAGCTGCTTTTTCCTTTGGGTGAATTTACAAAAGACGAAATTAAGAAAACGGCAAGAGAAATAGGACTTGACGAGTTTGCAGGCCAGAAGGAGTCGCAGGATATCTGTTTTATCGACGGTTCGTATATAGATGTTCTTAAAAATCATTTCAATCCCGAAAGAAAAGGCAGGGTTGTAAATAAAAGGGGAGAAAAGATAGGGGTGCATAAAGGCTATTCGTTTTATACGGTGGGGCAGAGAAAGGGGTTTAGTCTTTTCAAATCCCATAAACCGCAGTATGTAATCGGAATAGATGCAAAAAGCAATACGCTGATCGTAGGAGATAAAAAAGATCTTGAAAAAAAACAGGTTTTTTTAAAAGGTGTAAATCTTTTTATTGATGATAAAATATTCGAATGTGAGGCGAAAATCAGATACAGATCTCCTAAAGTGCCGGCGGTTGTAAAGATGGAGAGCAAAAGCAAGGCGGTGGTCAATTTCCGTGAGTATGTCACGGGTGTAGCCAAAGGGCAGGCCTGCGTGTTTTATGAAGGTGAAAAAATGCTCGGAGGCGGATGGATAAGAGGAGGGAGGTAATGGCCAATGAAAAGTGGAAAATGTTACAATGGACAATGTAAAATAAAAACCAATTTTTGATACCATTTCATTAACAAAACAAAGGAGCGTGAAAAATGAAATTTAAACTCTTCAGCGGAACGGCTAACCCTAAAGTGGCGGAGGATATTGCAAATCAGCTTGACAGGCCTTTAAGCAAGATTACGGTAAACAGATTCAGTGACGGTGAGATTAACGTACAGATAGGGGAAAGCATAAGAGGGGTGGACTGTTTTATAATTCAGCCTACGTGTATGCCTGCAAACGACAACCTTATGGAACTTCTGATTATTACGGATGCGATGAGAAGAGCGAGCGCAAAAAGCATTACGGCTATTGTTCCTTATTTCGGTTACGCAAGACAGGACAGAAAGGCGGCGCCGAGGGTTCCGATTACGGCTAAGCTTGTGGCTAATATGATGGAGGAAGCGGGAATCGACAGGGTTGTGACTATAGATTTGCATGCGGGGCAGATTCAGGGGTTTTTCGATATTCCGGTGGACAATCTGTACGGAAGTATTCTCTTTTTTGAATATTTCAGGGAAAAAAGGCTCAAAAACCCTATAATCGCATCCCCTGACATAGGAGGGGTTGCAAGGGCGAGATATTTTGCGAGCAAACTTTCTCTTGATATGGTGATAGTGGATAAAAGAAGAGAAAAGGCGAATGTCAGCGAGGTTATGAATATAATAGGGGATGTCGAAGGCAAAGACGTCATACTTATAGACGATATGGTTGATACGGCCGGGACTATGGTAAAAGCGGCAAAAGCCCTTAAAGAGAAGGGGGCGGCTTCGGTTATGGCTTACGCGACACACGGAGTACTCAGCGGTCCGGCGATAGAAAGAGTTAAAAATTCCGTGCTTGACGAGCTGGTAATAAGCGACACTATTCCGTTTAAGGGTGATTGTAAAAAAATAAAAGTGCTCTCAACCGCAAAACTTTTTGCCGAAGTTATAAGAAGAATTATGTATAACGAAAGTATAAACAAGCTTTTTGATTAATGAAAACCCTAAATTCCGTGGCGGCGGCCACACTGGAAGTTAAAAAGTCGAAATTTCACTCTTTTCTTGTTCCTTTTTCGGTGTTTGAAGAAAAACTTGAAGAGCTTAAAAGAGCTCATCCGAAGGCTAACCATTATGTAACCGCGTTTAGGTATTTAAACGAACACAATCAGATAGTTGAGGGATCGTCCGACGACGGGGAGCCGAGAGGCAGCAGCGGAAGACCGACCCTTAAAGTTTTGCAGGGTAATGATTTGATAAACGCCGGTATTATTACCGTCAGATATTTCGGCGGAATACTTCTCGGTGTGGGCGGGCTCGTAAAAGCTTACAGCGACGCTGCAAATCTTGCTGTAAAAAACGCCCGTTTACTTGAATATAAAGATATTTTTGAGTATTCTTTCAGTATCGATTATGATAAAACAAGAGAAATCGAATATATACTCAAACAAAACGGTATTTTGGTCGTTAATCGTGAATTCGGCATTGAAGGAATAGAATACACGGTAAGGGACGATATCGAAAAAATAAATTTAATAAAAGGTGTGCTATGAAAAAGTTTTTGTTTGCTTTACTTTTCCCTATGATGCTTTTGGCGGTTTCGAATGAAAATATTTTGGCTCTTACGTGGCTTAACGGATTTTGTAAGGCTTATCCGAAAAAACCCGTATGTATAAACAGAAAAAACGGTGATTATTCACTTACACATTTTACCCTGCACGGTCTGTGGCCTAAGAAAAAAGAGTACTGTTCTTACAAACCCCTTAAACTTTCGAAAAATTTTATGAAAATTTTGGAAAAATATATGCCGGGGGCGAAATACGGCCTTGCGAAACATGAATGGAAAAAACACGGTACATGTTTCGGAACGGATCCGGAAACCTATTTTATAACCGGTATTAAATTTACCCAGCAGTTTAACGAAACGCTTCTGCTGCAGTTTTTCAGGATGCATATGGGACAGAGCGTAAGTATTAAAAGAATGAGGTGGATGTTCGGACAAATTTTCGGAAAAGGAAATACCAGAAAATTTCAGATGGTATGTAAAAACGGATATATAACGGAAATAAGAATCAATTTAAAAGGCGATCCTGTTAACGGGGATTTTTATCAGTTAATAGACAATGCCGATGAAATGACCGGTGTAAAACAGTGTCCTATGGGTATTATTGCAACTCCTTAAATTTTTTGGAGAGCCCCTTTTTGTGTTATAATTAATATAGTTTTAACATTAAGGGGTTAAAAATGAAAAAACTACTGATTTCTACGGTATTTGCCGGTGCTTTATTATTGACGGGATGCGGAAACAGCGGCAGTGATTCAAATCCTTCGGCCCCCGTTTATCAGGCGGGTGATGATTATATTAAAACGATTGCGACCGCAAACCGTGTGCTTTATGTCGATTTTCAAAGAGAGGATTTTAATTTTTACCAGTTTAACAATTTAACAGAGTATGTAAACGCCATAAACCAGTCTTTGGCGTGTGAAAAAGGTGATATTAACTTCAGTGTCGTTTCAACAGACGGTAACAACTGCGGTATTTACAAGACTGCAGCCCATAACTGTTATATAGGAGGAAAACTGTTTTTTGACGGTACGATGGAGATAAAAACGATAAATATAAACAATGAAGGATGCGGAAGGGTTTATGTTAAGGCCGAAACGAATTTAACAGAAGAGAAAGTCATTTTGGGTAAAGATGTGAATATAACGTATCTGAAGGATTTTAATAAAACATATTCCGGAACAAGTGCGAAATATTACAATATTACCGCAAATGGTGAGATACTGGCCGGGGACGAAGATTTAAAACTCGAAGGTTATAACGTTTATGTGGAGAGTGATTATTACAGGTTTGTTTATAATCTCGGTAAAATCGTTACGAAAGATTACAATTTGAGTTTTTCCGCTTACGGAGACAAGGTGGAAACGGATGCGAACGGTGATATAACACAGGGAGGGGCGTTTTTGTTTATAGCAAACGGTACGTTTTACAGTCTTTTAAATACGGAAGACGGAAAAGTTTACGTCAGCGATTTTAACGGCACCGTAATTTCCAATGATTATAATTTCAGTGATGTTTACAGCGTTTATTTTAAATAATCCTCAAAACTCTTTTGTGTTTTGACGGTTATTTTATAAATTCGCTTGTGATGTTTTTAATCTGTTTTTTTATGACTCTTTTTGAAATTTTTCTGAGAAGTAATTCTATTATAAAGCATACTCCAAAAGCAATCAGAAGATAATAAATTATGTTTTTATCCCTGTTTATGTTATAAATTAACGTTAAAACGGTTATTGAAAACATAAATCCCATTGCAAGAAACACTAAAATTCTGTTGGCGTCCGTTTTTTTGATTATAAAGAGATGTCCTAAATGTACGAATCCCTGTATTATTAATACGCTTAAAGCCGCCACGGTTGTAATCTCGCCTAAATTGAAAAACAGAATCATAGGAATTATAAACAGTGAACTTATGATAAGCCCTTCGTTGGAGTGGAAAATATTATATTCGTAAATTTTCGGAAGATCACCCTTTTTGGCCAGTGTATATGAAATTTCCGCAGTTGAGTAAAGGGTTGCGTTAATTGCGCTTGCGGTGGCTATAAGTGCCGTTACGGCCATAATTTTAAACCCTGTTTCCCCGAAAACCGGTTTCGCCGCAAGTGCGAGGGCGTAATCCTTTGCTTTTATTATTTCATCGAGAGGAAGGCTGCCGAGCACCGCTATGCTTGTGGCGACATATAAAACCATAACAACCGCTATGGCCGAAATCATAGCTTTTAACATTGTTGTTTTCGGGTTTTGCATATCTTCAACCGTGTTTGTTATTACGCTGAATCCCTGATAGGCGAAAAAAGTAAGCCCTATTGCAAAAAACATATTTGAAAGGGGAGGCATATCTTTTACGCTTAAATATTCGGGGTTTATAAAAAAGAGGGCAGATATTGTAAAAATCGCTAAAACGCCTAATTTAACGCTTACGATGATGTTTTCCGATTTTGCAACAAGCGAGGCGCCTGTTAGGTTTATAAGGGTGAATACCGCAATTATTCCCACGGCAAAGGCGTTAACGGCAAAACCGGAATGAAAACCGAACAGTCTCGCGCCGTATTCTCCGAAGCTTTTAGCCACCGCGGCAAGGGCGATAAGCTGTGCGAGGTAAAACATAATACTGAGCCCTCCGGAAAATACGTTTTCTTTGTATTCCTGTATTATATATTCGATAATTCCGCCCCGGCTCGGAAAACGTAAAGCGAGTTTCGCAAGGGAATATCCGCTCAGAATCGCCGCAATTCCACCGAATACAAATGAAAGCCACACAATGTTTCCTGCGATGCTTCCCGCCTGTCCTATAACTATGAAAATACCGGCTCCTACCATTGAGCCTATTCCGAGCATTGCGGCACTGAAGGTGTTAAACGCTTTCATTTTTTACCTTTTTATAATTCAGCCTGATATGTTTTTTTTATTGTAACCCAAAGAGGTTAAACCAGCTTTAAATAACCCATATAAACGATACCGGCGAGTATTCCTCCGAAAATTCCGGCCAAGATGTCATCACCCATAACACCTAAGCCTCCGGGAGCTTTTTTGTCGATTTTTCCGATGACGGAAGGTTTCCATATGTCAAACAGTCTGAATGCGGCGAAAGCCAGCACTATTTTTATTAACGTGTCTTCCTTTAAATTTCCGAAAAGCCCTATCGCAATGAACATACCGGCGAATTCGTCTATTACTATTCTTTTGTCGTCATGGATTCCGCCTTTGCTTTCATAGTCGTTGACGAGTTTTACACCGACAACGGAAAAGAAAACCGCAAGCAGCCATATCGTTACGGATGGGGTGGGGAACAGTGTTACAATAATCCATGCGATTACGGCCGCGTATATACTTCCCCACGTTCCCGGGGCTTTAGGTAAAAGTCCGCTGAAAAATCCGGTTAACAAAAACCAGTTGAATTTATTGTAGTTTTTCATTTCATTTCTCCTATGTAAGCGAGCTTGTCTGATAAAGCTTCATTAAAGATATGTAAAAATCCTCTTCTTTGTTTTTTTCGATAAGTCCTTTGTTAGGGGATATATCGTAATAAAGTTTTTGAAGGTTCGCAAACCTGTCCGGGTACATTTTTGCTAAAAATTTGGCGCTTATCTCTTTTCTCATAAGAATCGTCGGAGGCATAAGCCCCGTTTTTAAGAGTTCGAATATGGAATCGCTGTGATAGCTTATGTGGTGGTGGCTGCCGTGCGGGCAGGAATTGACGCTTACTATCGTTTTGCACTGGTCGCAGTAAACATATTCGTTAATGGTTTCTATTTCAATGTCGAGATCCATAGAATCGAATATGCTTTTTAAGTGGTTCGCCTCATAATGTATTCCGAGCCCTTTGTGTGTCTGTCCCATTATAAATTTGTTGCATCCGAAATTTTTGGCAATCATAGCATCAAGTATGGCTTCGTTTACACCCGAAAAAATATAGGTGTTTAAAAGCGGCACTATTATTATTTTGTCTTTGGGAAAATAATTTTCCACGACGCTTGAGAGGGCTTCATATCTTAAATTGTACGGCACCTCTTCGTTTTGCATATTTTTTATTAAAAATATTATGAGTATGTCGTTTTTTTCTATGGCGCTTCTCATAATTTTTTCATGAACCCTGTGTATTGGTTTTGCGTGCATGGTCATACCCACCACGTTTTGAAGGTTTTTTGTTTTTTCTTTTATAAAGTCGATCTGTTTTTTTATACCGCTGTCTTCCACCCAGAATTTTCCCGCAATTGCATAACGGCCGAGTCTTTTTAATGTTTTTGCGACCTGGGGATAGTTTTTGGCGTCTTTCGTACCGTAAATCGTTTCCACCCTTTTGAGCGGATCTATTTCATAAATTTCCTCGGCTTCCACTTCGCCTATTTTTTTCTTTTCACAGTAAAGCTCTATTTTTTTCGGATTCGATTTTAATATTTCTTCGTTTTTTCTTCCTGAGGGGGCCAGTATAAAAGAAAACGGCACCGGTTTGTTTTTGTATTTTTTCTGTGTGTCCGCAATTTTGGCCTCTTCGCTGTTCATAAGTTTGTCAATGGGATTTAAAAGCCCTGCCTGTACCATTGCGAGGGTTATATATGCCTCTTTGTCTATAAAAATCTTATTTTTGTTTGAAAATGCCATATTTTTTCCTTTTCTCCCACAGACTTTTTCTGCTAATACCGAGTCTTTTGCTGAGTTCCGTATCGGGAAGTTTGTGCTGATGGTTTAAAATTATGAATTTTATATAATCTTCTATCGAAAGTATTTCGTCGTTTAAAAAACTTTTTTTCGAAACTTCGAGTTCTAAGATATTATAATGGGGGTAACGGTTTTCAAAATCTTTCGGTACAAGTATTATGGTGTCGTATTTTGAAAGAATGTTTATTATTTCCGGGTTGTCGTAGAAGTTTTTGCAGTAATACAGCGTTTCTTTGCTGTTTATCTCTTTTATGTCGATGGTCTGTATGTCTATAAGCTTTATGTCGCAGTTATTGTTTTTTGCATATTCGAAAACTATTTTATCTATGGCTTTCGGAAAGTTCGTTTTTATAAAAAGGGGAAACGTAAGTTCGTATTTTTTTTCTATTTCTATATCTTCGAGAATATGCTCTATGAAATTCTGCATTTTCTGTGTTTTGTTTTTTAATGAATAATATTCCCTCAAATGTACAATTTTTCTTATAAGCTCTTCTATTGAAAACGGTTTTTGAAGGTAATCGTCGGCCCCCATCTGTATGGGCTGTGTCACGCTCGTATAGGTTACGTAAGGGGCTAATAATATTATGATTTTGTCTTTTTTCGCTTCTATAAGTTTTTCGATATTGCCTTTTAGGTTTGTATTTACTATAAAAACGTCACCGTCCGTGTTTAACGCCTCGTCATACGAGGCGAATATTTCGCATTTTGCGTTCAGTTTTTCGCTGAGGTTGTTCTGAATGCTCTGTGCGAGATAAAGTTCGTTTTCAACGATTATAATCTTCATACCAGTCCTTGTATTTTAATGTTGCTGAGGATATTACGGCTATTCCTTCGCCTCTGCCCACAAATCCCATTTTTTCGTTCGTTGTGGCCTTTACGTTTACCTGCGCGTTTAAAAGAGTGCTTAAATTCCTCTGTATTTTTGTTTTATATTCCTTAAGCCTCGGTTTTTCGGCGATTATCGAAATGTCCGCGTTTATTATTTCAAATCCCGTGTAAGTGAGGGTTTTTACGGTTTCTTTTAAAAGTTTAACGCTTGAGACGTTTTTGTAGCGTATATCGCTGTCGGGGAAGAATTCCCCGATATCCCCGAACCCGGCAGCGCCTAAAAGGGCGTCTATTAGGGAGTGTATTACCACATCTCCGTCGCTGTGAGCTTTAAGTCCGTAAGGGGAGTTTATTTCCACCCCTCCTAAGAACATTTTTTTGTTTTTTTCGAATGTGTGCGTGTCGTAACCGTTTCCGGTAAAGATGTTTTTTGAAGGAGGGGTAAGGCATGGGAGGTTGAGATCTTTAAAGTATGTTATTTTTCTGCTCTCTTCGCTGCCTTCTATGTATCTGATTTCTCCTCCCGCCGCTTCTATAGCCGCCCTTTCGTCTGTAAAAACACGGTCGTTTTCGAGGGCTTTTTTTAATGTTTCCGTACGGCTGAGCTGAGGAGTCTGGATGAGCTTCACTTCATCCCTATTGATAGTGGAGTTTTGATAAACGATCGTATCCACGGGTTTTATAAAGGGTACCGTACACTCGGCCGGATTGTTTAGAATTGCTTTAATGATTTTTTCCGGAACGCACGCCCTTGCAACGTCCGTTACCATTACGTATTCTGTTGTTACGTTTTTAAGGGCGTTTTTTAATGAAAATTGTCTTTCACTCTCACCCGCGACAATTGTGTAATCGCATAATTTTTCATATAATCTTACATCGTTTTTATTTGCTGTTAATACTGTTTTTTTAAAAGAATAAAAGGTGTTGAATTTATCGGCCACATACAGCCATAGCGGTTTATCGCCGATTCTCATCCACTGTTTTTTTACCGGATATCCGAATCTCGACGAATTGCCGGCGCTTAAAACGATTAAAGTTACGTCCAAACTGTTTCCTTTAGTAAAGGTGTTACGAAATTATACATAAAAATGTTACGAATTGTAAATAACAGTAAAAACGGGCACTGACTAAATAAAGTGAAACAATTGCAAATTTTAACGGAGAAAAAGCGTTAAAAAAAGTGCACTTAACCCGAAGGGCGCTTGCATTTGCACTTTTTAGCTTTTTCGAAGTGTTAAAAAATTTGCACGCTTGTTGAGTTTATTTAGTCAGTACCAAAATATATCTTTTTTTTTTAAATTAGTTTTATAATATAGAAAATCTACACAAAAGGCTAACAATAAAAAAAGATTATGCTTTAATAATTGATACGTTTATAATCGGTATCATCGGTTCGGTATGTGCTCAGATATTTATCATCCTTTTGCATTTTATAAGCAAATTTTCATTGGAATATTTAGTCGGGTATCTTCCTCAGGATACTTTAAAACTGCTTGAGAGTTACCAGCACAGCGGCGAATTAAACACACTTATGCTTTTAACCGTAATTGTCACGGGCGGGCTTGTCAGAGGTTTTTTGGTTTACACCTTCGCCCCCGAAGCCGAAGGTCACGGGACTGATACGGTTATCCGTGCGTTTCACAGGCAGGGCGGATATATCAGATGGATTGTAGTTCCGATTAAAATACTCGCTTCCGCCGTTACCATAGGAACGGGAGGAAGCGCCGGAAGGGAAGGGCCTACGGCACTGTTCAGCGCGGGGGTCGGTTCGTGATATGCCGATTTTTGGAAAGTCGGATGGAAAAGAAGGCAGATTTATGTGCTTATCGGTATGGCAAGTGGGCTTAGCGCGGTGTTTAAGGCGCCGCTTGGGACTTCTATATTTGCAATCGAAGTGCTGTATGCCGATAACGAATTTGAGACAAGAGAGCTTATATATCTGCTTTTCGGTCCTTTAATAGCTTATATGATTACCGGGTTTTTGTTCGGGTGGGAACCTATTTTTTATGTGCCTCAAATTACTATTACCGATGTAAAAACATATTTTGAAATTGTTTTTTTGGGAATAATGAGCGGAATGATTGCACTGCTTTTGCCTAATATTTTTTACGGAATAAGGGATATTTTCAGAAATTTGCAGATCAAACCCCATTTTAAACCGGCAATCGGTGCCCTGCTTGTCGGAATTATCGCAATATATTTTCCGGAAGTTTTAGGCGGTGGTTACGGATTTATACAGGAGAGTATAAATGGTAATATGATTGGTTTGTTTGTTATAGCGTTAATGATAGCTAAAGTTTTCGCTTTTTCTTTTACCGTGGGAAGCGGTGGGAGCGGCGGTGTTTTTGTGCCGTCGCTTTTTATAGGTGCAATGCTCGGAGCGTTTTTGGGCTCTTCTTTGCACGCTCCCGTGGGGGCTTTTGTGGTTATTGCGATGGCGGCGGTTTTCTGGGCCGCTGCAAGAACGCCTCTTGCCACGATTGTAATGGTTGTGGAAATGACGGGAGGTTATTCTTTACTTGCCCCTACGACTCTTGGTGTGCTGAGTGTATATATCGTGCATAATCTGCTTGTGAGAATAATAAAACCAAAATATATTTCACTTTATGAAGCGCAGCTTTTAAATAAACAGTATTCCATTTCTTATCAGATGGATAAAGTGAGGGATATACTGATTTGCCATTCGAAAATACTGAATTTAAAAAAAGCGGTTATTCAAAGAGAGGATATAATAGATCTCCTTGAAAAGGGTGAAGAGGTTGAAATAGGGGAAAACAGGTATGTTTTTTTCGGTACTTGTACAAAAGACGTAAAACTTAGCGAAGGGGAAATGTTTAAAAAATACAGAGGTGTGGAGATACTGTATGTTTTCAGAAACGGAAAATGGCTGCATAATTCCGTTATCAATTCCATAAAAGAGGAAGATGAGGTTTTTTGATTGGTAAAAAAGAGAGTATAGATGTTATAAAAAAGAGTTTATCCCTGTTTCTCAGACGTTTGCAAAACTGAGAATTCAGGAGGAAAATATAAAAGAGATTTGAAGTTTTACCAAATCAGATCCACTTTTTCTTTTTAAGCCAAAGCCATATACTTCCCGCTATGCCGATGTTAACGAGCCATGTCATTAAATAGCCGTATTTCCAGTGAAGTTCGGGCATATATTCGAAATTCATTCCGTAATTTCCAACCACGAACGTAAGAGGCAGGAAAATAAGGGAGATTGCCGCAAGGCGCTGCATTGCCTTGTTCATTTTGGTTGAAAGGATACCCATATGAAGGTTTAGTAAATAACCCGTTCTGTCAAGGAGTGTTTTTGATTCGTTGATAAGGTATTTTAAGTGTTCGTTAAGGTCGATAAATTCGTATTTTAACTGTTTTTGAATTTCGTTTTCAAATCTGTGGTACATTCTGTTTAAAACGTCTTTTTCATGAATCGAAACTTTTGTGATTCTGTTAAGTGTCCGTCTGGCGTAGTAGATGTCTTTTTGAAGTTCGTCTTCTTCGATGTCTTCATGGAAAATCGAATCTTCGAGATTTTCAAGGGCCTCGTCTATTACGTCGATGATTAAAATGGTGTTATCTATTAAAATATCCGCAATCTGGTATAAAAGATATTCGAAATTTTTATATTTGTGACGCCTTTTTGCGAATTTTTTCGCAAGTTCGACTATGATGTCCCTCTCTTCCGCCAGAATAAAAAGTTTGTTTTCGGTTATAATAAACACTACGTTCGAATCGTCGTACAAAAGGTTTTCCTCTTCGTCGAAAGTGATGTATTTCAGTACTAAAAACCTGAAATTTTCGGTTTCCTCATACGTTATGGACTGATCTTCGCTTTGTATGTCTTCTATGAAACTTTCCGGAAATGAATGGCTTTTGAGCCAGTTGATAATTTTTTTGTTGTCGACCGTTGAAAATATTATCTGTTTTTCTTCGTTTAAGCGGATGTTTTCCGTTTGTTGAAGTTTGTCGGTGAATATAAACACAACACACCTCCTTTTGGAGGTTGCAGAGGAGATATAATTTTTATTTATATCGCCTCTACAACCTTGCTTTAAATCTTTTATAATTATACAAAAAAAAGTTAACTTATTTTTAACTGCTCTTGCATATAATCTCAAAAAATATAAAAGTTACGAAATATTAAAAAAAAACGGCTTGGATTCCTAAATTTGAAAAATTTTAATATTTTTATAAAATACTTTCCCGAATATGTTAAACGGATGATTTGCAAAAGGCTTTAAATGAAACTTAAAAACTTAAAAATAGAAATGACTCAGGTGGGACTGATACTCGTATCCTCGTTTTTTTTGGTTGTTTTTGACAATTACGTTTTTTTTAAAAAATCATATGAGGCGTTCGGCAACGTTTTTTTCATAATCGCCCTTGCTTTACTGTTGTATATCGTAATATCGACACTGCTTATACTTGTTTCCAGCAGATATACGATAAAACCTTTACTGGTTGTTTTGTTTCTTGTTTCCGCGGCGGCGGCTTATTATATGCAGACGTACGGAACGATAATAAACGATAAAATGATTCAGAATATTTTTGAAACGGATACGAAAGAAGTTTACGACCTTTTGAGTTTAAATCTTTTTTTACATCTTTTTTTCCTCGGAATACTTCCTTCGGTTTTTGTCTGGAAGGTGCGTATTAAAAAGCTTTCTTTTAAAAAGGAACTGCTTTTAAGGGTAAAGGTAATCGCACTCAACATTATACTGGTGCCTGTGCTGTATGCTCTTTTTTCCAAATACTGGGTGAGTTTTTTCAGAAGCCACAAAACCCTGAGAATGTACACCAATCCGGCTTTTTATATTTATTCTCTCGGTAAATACATTAACGAAAAATATTTCACCTCCCCCGTAAAATTCAGACATATAGGAACGGATGCGCATATAGAGGAAAAGGGGAAACCGAAACTTGTCATATTTGTGCTGGGGGAGGCGGCGAGGTATGATCATTTTTCTTTAAACGGATATAAAAGAGACACAAATCCGCAGCTCGAAAAGATAAAGACGCTTATAGATTTTCCCGACGTCCATTCGTGCGGCACGGAAACGGCGGTAAGTGTGCCGTGTATGTTTTCCCCTTATGACAGGAGCGAGTATTCCGATAAAAAGGCGAAAAACACCGATTCTGTGATAGATGTGATAAACAGGGCGGGGGTAAATGTGTTATGGAGGGAAAACAATTCCGATTCAAAAGGAGTGGCTTCAAGGATCAAAAATTACGAAGATTTTACGCATGTGCATATCAAGCCTTACTGTAACGGATTTGAATGTCATGATGAAGTATTATTATACAATTTGCAGAAATGGATAGACGAACATAACAATTCAAAACCTATTTTTATCGTTTTGCATCAGAAAGGCTCCCACGGTCCGGCTTATTATAAAAGGTATCCGAAGAAGTATGAAAAATTCAAACCCGTATGCAAAAGCAACCAGCTTCAGGAATGTAAAAGGCAAGAGGTTGTAAACGCTTATGATAACACCATTTTATACACGGATAAATTTTTAAGCGAAGTTATAGAATTTTTAAAAAAGAATGAAAAAAACTACAGAGTCGCAATGTATTATATGGCCGATCACGGGGAGAGCCTCGGGGAAAACGGAATATATCTGCACGGGCTTCCCTACTTTATAGCTCCGGATGTTCAAAAACACCCTGCAAGCGTCGCATGGTTCGGTAAAAATTTCGATGTTAACGTTACGTGTGTCAAAAAACTCGCGGCCGAACCTTATACGCAGGACAATCTTTTCAGTACCCTTTTGGGTCTTGTGGATGTAAAAACAAAAGTGTATAATCCTAAGAAGGATATATTTTACAGATGCAGGATTAAAAAATGAAACCGAAATACAGCTTTTTTAAAAATTTCGCCTATGCAAGGGAAGGGTTTGCCGAGGTTTTTAAAAAGGAAACCTCATTTAAAATCGAAGTTTTCTTTTTTTTCTTTTTAGGGTGTATCGCCTTTGTGTTGCCTTATCCGCTGTGGGCTAAAATCGTTCTGATTTTGAGTATGCTTGTCCCTCTGACGGTGGAGCTTTTAAATTCCGCTGTGGAGAGGGTTGTGGATATGGTGACCCAGGAATATCATGAGCTTGCGAAATATGCAAAAGACGCTGCGGCTGCGGCGGTTATGCTTTCTTTGTTTTTCAGCGGAGGTGTGTGGCTTTGTGTCATAATTTACTTCTGGCAGTAAAACTCTATTACCGCCTCCACACCTTCTTTTCCGTCGCTGTGTAACGTTATTTTGCCTTTGTGGAGATTGATAATAGATTTTACAATGGATAAGCCGAGGCCGAAACCTTTTATTTTTTTGTTTCTGCTTTCATCCACCCTGTAAAATTCGTCGAAAATAAAAGGTAGTTTTTCTTTCGGAATTCCTATACCGTTGTCTTTTATTTTTAACACGATTTTGTTTTTGTCTTTTTCAAGCGAAATGTCAATTTTTGTGGCTCCGTATTTTATTGAATTTTCTATAAGGTTGGAAATCGCTATCATTAAAAGGGTTTTGTCCCCTTTTAGGGTGTATTCGTCCTCTTTTATATCCAGATTGATGGAAATTTTGTTTGAATATTTTTCAAAAAGCTCCAAAACGACGTCTTCAAGATCGATTTCTTCGAAATTCTGTTTATTGAGGGAGTCTTTTTTTGTTAAAAAGAGAAGTTTATCGGTTATTTCGTTTATATAGTTGATTTCGTTTAAAAGGGTTTTCAGCATTTTTTCGTCGCATTCGCCGTGCATAAGGGCCACTTCGATTTCCCCTTTCATAATGGTGAGAGGGGTTTTTAGTTCGTGTGAGACGTTTGAATTGAATATTTTAAGACGTCTGAAAGAATCCTCGATGTTGTTTGCCACCTTGTCTATAAACTTGTACCCCAATAAAAGCACGATTAAATATATAAACAGCGAAATGGCCAGGGAGATGGTTTTTACTATCTGTATTTTGTCGTCGTTGCCGGAGATTACGGTGGATACCTGTATGATTTTGTTGTTTTTTACGTAATTGTAAATCAGCAGAGTCTCTTTGCCGGTGGGGGTGTCTATTTTTTGGGTTACGAAACCTTCTATCTCTTTGTTGTCCTTTTGCATTATAAAAGGGTTTTTTCTGTTTATTATTCTTATGAATAACGGATAAACCTTGTGTTTGTGCTGCAGTTTTAAAAGACTGTGTTTGTCGAACTTTTCATTTGAAATTTCCGTGGCTATTATGACGAGTTTGTCTTTCAGGTGCATATTGAAAGAGCTTATCAGAAAAAAAATCAAAGCCCCTTCAAATATGGCTATTAACAGAAATACGACTATTGCAAACTGTATGAACAGGGTGTTTCTGAGATTATTCATCACTGAGTTTGAATCCCATTCCCCTGTATGTTTTAATCAGTTTCTTATCGAAATTTTTGTCTATTTTTTTTCTCAGATGAGAAATGTAAACGTTTATTACGTTTGAGTTTATTTCATCGTCCATCTCCCAAAGGTTGCTGTGGATCATATCGGTGTTGACGATTTTGTTTTTGTTTATCATAAGGTATTTTAAAAGTTCGAACTGTTTGGCGGTCAGTTCTATGAGTTTTCCGGCTCTTCTTACTTCTTTGGTGTCGGGATTGAGCTCCAAATCGGCAACTTTTATTATGTTGTCGTTGAGATTGTGGCTTCTTCTGTAAAGGGCTTTGAGTCTTGCTATAAGCTCTTCGAATTCAAAAGGTTTGGTGAGATAATCGTCCGCGACGCTTAACCCCTCCACTTTGTCGTCGATGTCGCTTTTGGCCGTTAAAATAAGGGCGGGTGTGTTTTTTTCCTTTTTAAGTTTTTTAAGAAGTTCTATTCCGCTTATTTTAGGAAGCATCCAGTCCACTATCAATACGTCGTAATTGTTGTTCTGGGCCATGTAAAGGCCTTCTTCTCCGTCTTTTGCTATATCTATTCTGTAACCTACTTTTCTGAAACCCCCTTCGATTATTTTCGCGATTTTTTCATCGTCTTCGATTAATAAGATTTTCATTTCGACTCCTTTGTTGGCATACTAATATTAAATTATACAAAGTTTAGTACAAAAATGTTAAAATTCGGTTAAAATAAGTTCAGGTTGTATGCTCATAAAG